>MUGC01000239.1 GCA_002900535.1 Thermoplasmata archaeon M9B1D
GACCAAGCTACCCCACAGGCCCGATAAGTGTCAGGAATTATAATCCAATATTTAAAAACTTTTATCAAATACACAATGTTTAGGGTGCTGATGGACTTTAATTTTAGAAAACCATTGCATATTTTTGCGCTATTGTTGATCCTGTTTTCCTTAATAATTTACATCTTATATCCTATTTACATATTTGCAACTGGTAAATCAGTTTCTCAGTTCCAAGAGATAACGGATATTCTCAACAAAACACCGTTAGGTGAAGTATATATTCTAATTTCTGAGTTGATTACCGCTTTTATTCTAATGGTATTAATTCCTCTTATATGGTACGTGATAGTTAATTCCATTTCTTTTAGAAAGGCGATTTCAAGGGTTAGGATTACTTTAAAAAATATTGATATTGCATTTTTATGGGGGATACTTGCTGCTATTCTAATTTATGCAGTTATTTCCGTACTGTCTTTTATTTTGCTAATTTTGGGGGAAAATCCAACAGAAATCAGTAATGTTACAGATTTAGATTTTCTTTCTCCACCTGTACTATTTTTACTTGTTACGGTTATTCCAGTAGCTGAAGAGATTTTTTTCAGAGGTTTTTTACTAGAAAAAATCGAATCTTTTGCAGGTCAAAATATTGCAATAGTTGCAACATCGATTTTGTTTGGTATTGCCCATATGGGATACGGTAAGTTATATCCTGCTGTGTTTCCGATGATAATGGGTTTGTTGCTTGCTTATATCGTTATTAAAACAAAAAACCTTTTTGCATCAATTTTTGCTCATGTATCTTTTAATGCGGTGGTAATTCTATTATATTTTTTTGGAAATTTTTGATTTAGATGGGCGTTAATTCTTTATATGTATGATATATCCTGGGTATGAAAATTTCCTGGTGATTGTTTATGGAAAAACAAAGAACGTTTGTAATGGTTAAACCTGATGGAGTTCAACGTGGTCTAGTTGGTGGAATCATTAACCGTTTTGAAAAAAAGGGTCTAAAGATTGTTGCTTTGAAAATGATTTCTGTTAGTAAAGAACTAGCTGAAAGGCATTATGGTGTTCATAAAGGTAAATCTTTTTTTAAACCTACCGTAAAATATATTATATCTTCTCCTGTTGTTGCGATGGTTCTCGAAGGTTACAATGCAATTGATCTTGTCAGAACTATGATGGGTAAAACGAACCCTGCTGATGCATCATCAGGTAGTATCCGTGGTGATTTTGGTCAGTTTATCGGTCGCAACATTGTTCATGGTTCTGATGGTTCGGATACCGCTGAATTTGAGATCAAACTATGGTTCAAACCTGAGGAGATTTCTAATTATACTCGTATAGACGAAGAATGGCTTGTTGAGTAATTTTTACTATTATGCGCTGGTTTTATAATGCAATATTTTATACGGTTTAGGCAATGACTTTTGATAGAAAAAGTTTAGTTATTCCAGATAAAACTCGATTTGAAGAAAAAACAATTGTCACCAAAGGCGATGTTGTAATAGGTGATCGTTGTCTTATCCAATATGGTATTAAAACAGATGGTCGTATTTTTGTTGGTGAACATGTTATAATTGATGGCGATATCGAGTCAACAGGCGATATCCGTGTTGATATTTTCTCAAACATTGATGGTAATGTTAAAAGTGGTGGTAACGTCTATTTTGGTGAAAAGGTAAAAGTTAGGGGTAAACTTTCTTTGGATGGAGATTTAGACGTTGGTGATAGTGTTGAAATAGATCAAGGCTTTGAGGCAAAAGGCTGGATTAATATACGAAGCCCAATACCTGTTGTTATATATATTTTTATATATCTTATACAGCTGTTGAAAATGGGCCATAGTGAAGAAATCGACAGGATTCTTTCGGAAATTGAAGAAAATGATGGAGATACAATACCCATATGTGAAACATTTCTTTTTATACCCAGTAATTCTATTATTGGTATACAAAAATCCAAAGTAGATTTTAATCTTAGAGTTGGAAAAAAATCCAGTATGTTTGGTAATTTTGATATAAAAGGTGATATTTTTATTGATAAAGATTCTAAGATTCATGGAACATTAAAATCAACAGGTGATTTTTTTTCTGGTAAAAATGTAAAAATCTTTGGAAATATAGACTCATATGGTGATGTCAGAGTTGAAGATAATGTTCTCATTGAGGGGAATATTTCTGGTGGAAAAATATATCTTTCTAAAACTGCATCTGTAAATGGTGAACTGTTTGCAAAAGAGGGTATTTCATTCATATCTCCTTTGCAGGCCAAAGCTGAGGAAAAAATCGAACGTTTCGAAACAAATACTGATATAATGGACGAAGTAGATAATTTGTTGGAGTAGAAATTATGAGTATGCAGATTGGTATTGTAGGAAAACCTAATGTAGGGAAATCAACTTTTTTTAATGCTGCAACAGATGCCCACGCGGAAATTGCAAACTACCCTTTTACAACAATCGAAGCAAATCGTGGAGTGATGTATGTTAGTAAACCTTGCAATCGAAGCAAATCGTGGAGTGATGTATGTTAGTAAACCTTGCCCTTGTAAAGAGTTTAATGTTAAATGTACACCACATAACTCTAGTTGTATAGATGGTACACGTTTTGTGCCAATTGAGGCAATTGATGTAGCGGGCCTGGTGCCTGATGCCTGTAAAGGGCGTGGGTTAGGAAACAAATTTCTAGATGATTTAAGACAAGCGCATGCTTTTATCCATATAGTCGATGCATCAGGAAGTGCTGATGCTGAGGGAAATCCATGTGGCCTCGGTCAATATGATCCTATCCTAGATGTAGATTTTTTAGAAAAAGAAATTACATATTGGATGAATGATATTATTAAGAAAAGCTGGGAGACAATTGCTAGACGTAGTGAACTTGAAGGCAAAAAAATTGAGGCTATGCTTTCGGAAAAATTAACTGGTTTGGGTGTCGGAGATGAACATATTTATAGTGCAATTAAAAAACTTGGAGTAGATGAAAGCAATCCCTCTAGATGGACAGATGAAGAATTAATTAGTATTTCAGATTATATTAGAAAAATCAGCAAACCAATGCTTATAGCCTTCAATAAATGTGACATTGCAACTGATGAACATATGATAAAAGCTGATGAAATACGCAAAAAAGGTTATATTGTTGTTCCAACAAGTGCTGAATCTGAGCTTGCGCTTTCTAATGCTGCTAAAAAAGGGCTGATATATTATAAACCCGGTGATTCTGATTTTAAAATATTAAAAGAATCAGAGTTAAACGAGAAACAAATTAATGCCTTAGAGTACATTAGATCACACGTTCTTCAAAAATATGGATGTACTGGTATACAAAAATGTATAGAGCAAGCAGTTAAAATGCTTGATTTAATAGTTGTTTATCCTGTTGAAGATGAAACGCATCTAACAGA
>MUGC01000240.1 GCA_002900535.1 Thermoplasmata archaeon M9B1D
GTTGTTTTAGCAAAGGTATTTTCAAAAGGAATAAAAGATAATAAAAATGTAGAGTTGGACTATACAATGATTGATTTTTATGATGATAAAAATTATATTACAGCTATGATGAGAACAACAGGTTTTCCTGTTTCGATTATAGCTCAAATGATTGAGAATGATACAATTTCTGGGTGCGGAGTATTTGGTGGAGAAGAAATTGTTCCTACAAAATTATTCTTTCAAGAACTTAAAAAAAGAAATATTGTGATTAACAAGGAACTCAGAGAAATATGATTAATGAAAGAGATTTTTTAAAAAATAAAAAACAAGCACTAGAAAAATTAGAACATGCTAAAAAAAAAGATTTAGTTGATACAGGGATTATTTCAATTATAGATTTGATTAACTCATATGATGATTATTATACATCTAGTAGTTGTTACGGTAGAATAGTTCTTTTAGAAATCCCTGAAATTGGTGATAAAAAAAACGCTAAATGGCTTGGTAAATGGCATAGAAAAATAAACACAGAAGAAATACTCAATGCTTTTAAAAAAGCAGATAGAGGATTTATTTGGATTCTTGCGCAGTCTCCGATCATTCATGTTTTTTCAAAAAATCTTGAAAGTGCTAATAAGCTTGTAAAAACTGCTATTGGTTGTGGTTTTAAAAACTCAGGTTTTAAATCATCTGAAAAAAACATAGTTGTTGAAGTTGCTAGTACTGAGCGTCTTGATTCTCCCGTGGGAGAGAATGGTGTTTTGTTTTGTGACGAGGAGTATCTTTCATTACTGGTGGATATTGCAAATGAAGTTATTGATAAATCATCTGTTAAACTGGAAAAATTTGAAAAAAAATTGCAAAATAAAAGTCGATCCCATTATATTTTTTTTATTAAAATTAAATAATTTTTAAGAAATATTTATATACTTCAAAACTTACAATTAAGTAAGGATAATTGATGAGAAAAATTAAAACACTGGCAATTATATTTACATTCTGGATACTACTTATAATACTCTCAGCAGCATGGCTTGTATTTCTAATTTATAATAATTATTATCTTATTTCAATTAATCTAATCTACTTAGCTGTCTTAATAGTAGCATGCTTTGCCTTTGTATTATCAATGTTCTTTATATTTCAAGTTCTAATAGACATTAGAATTCAGCTAAAAAAAGCCAAACAAAAAGAGAGAAACATAAAGGATATTTTACAATACGATCAAATACTGGAACCACCATCAATATACAATTAAATTTTTAACTACTATATGAACGAGAAATCCACGCTTCTTTTGGTATTTTTTGATATATCTTGTATGGATCTTCTTTAAATGTCTCATATGCCGCTTGTTTTATTGTTCTATTGTCAAAAGACCAATAAAACTTTCGGATAATCCTCCCTTTTTCTCTAAACTCTTCTCGCCTTTGTTTAAGAAGATTTTTCCTCTGCAGTTCGTAAAACAAGGCTCTTGAATATTTATCGATACTCATATCTTCTATTTCATCTCGACCATCAAATATTTGTTCAACAGTTTTAGCAAGAGCCATAGCATCTTCTTTGCCCATTTCAAAACAGTTTTTTAAGGCTTGTACTAGTAAATGCTTCATAATATCATTTCCTTGTTACAATAAATTTTTGTTTTATTGGCTATAAAACGCTTGTTGTACAGATGTTACCTGTTGTGTTTACACATCTATCCGAATTCTTTAAATCTCTTTTGTATATACACCACTCACAATGAATTATTGGGGTTGAAAATATTATGACTAAACGTGTTTACAATTTCTATGCTGGACCAGCAACTTTACCAATAGAAGTATTAAAAAAGGCACAAAAGGAACTTTTAAATTGGGAGAACACTGGAATGTCCTTAATGGAGATCTCTCATAGATCAAAACAATATGATGCAATGCATAAAGAAGCATCAAGCTTAGTTAAAGAGTTAATGGGCTTATCAGATGAATATAAAGTTATATGGCTTCAGGGTGGTGCCTCGACTCAGTTTTGGATGGTTCCACTGAACCTTAGAATTCCAGGTAAACCAATGGACTATGTAAATACGGGCACATGGGCCACAAAGGCAATCAAAGAAGCAAAATTCTATGGAGATGTAAACGTTGTTGCAAGTAGTGAAGATGAAAAATTCTCCTATATTCCAAAAAATGTGAAATTCAGCGATAAAGTAGCATATGCTCATATAACCAGTAATAATACCATCTATGGAACAGAATACAACACTTGGCCAAAAACATCTGTTGATGTTCCACTAGTATGTGATATGTCCTCCAATATAATGAACAAAGTAATTGACTCTAAAATGTTTGGAGTAATTTATGCTGGTGCACAAAAAAATATTGGACCTGCAGGGGTCACTCTTGTAATTGTTAGAGAAGATCTTTTAAAAAGAGTTCCTGAAGAAACGCCCACTATGCAAAAATGGAGAACACATGCTGAAAAAGACTCGCTTTTCAACACATGTCCATGCTGG
>MUGC01000241.1 GCA_002900535.1 Thermoplasmata archaeon M9B1D
AGCATTTGAAGATTTAGATGGAATATTAAGAGAATATTATAATTGTAACCATGTAGATGATGATGGTTATACTTTATTAGATTGGTGAGAAGAAAATGGATGACTATGACAAAATATTAATGGAATTGGACAAAGAAATACAAATATTAGAAATGAGAAAAAGTGCTTTACTACAAACAAAAGAAGTAATAGACAAGGAGTTAGTTATCATTGAAGACCAATTAAAGAGCCTTAATGAATATGGCTCTATGGTAAGTAAGGCTCAAGAGAAGGCAGAAGAAGAGTATAATAAAATGGTGTATGGAATATAATACATATTATTTAGTGGAGTAAAAGAGAAATGCAGGTAAATCTTGAGAAGGCTTTTTGTCAAACATGTTTAGAAGCAATAAAAGAAGATACTGAAGTAACATTACAATTAGTAGATAATGAATTATTGGATTTAGAATTTTTAAAATTGGATTTGGAAAAAGAACTGCGTTTATTATATAACCCAGAAACACAGATGAAAACATTATTTGATCAAAAAGAAGATTTATTATATGTTATAGAAAACTATAAAGAAGATATACCACGCTTAGAATTACGAATAAATGAATTGCGTGACTTAATGTCTGATCGAGCAAAAATAGTTGAAGAGGAGAGGCAAAGAGCTCGTAATAAAATTATGCAGGAAGTAATGGATTTTAAACATGAGGCAAATATTGAAATAAATACTAAAAAAAGGGAATTGGAGGATTGGAAAAATAAAACGAAAGAATTAGAACAATTATATTGGGAAGAAAGAAAACGATTAGAGAAAGAAAATGAAACTTTACGATTTGAAAATAAACAATTAAAACTAGCAAAACCACGAAAAAATTTAGAAGAAGAAATAAAAATACTCAAAAAACAACGAAGGGATATAAAATTAGCAACTAGTAAATTAGCTAAGGAATTAAGTGCAAATTTATATTTTGCTTATTTTATAGGGAAAAATAAAATAAAGGATTGGAGATCAAGTGATGAACAATGTCAACTACCCTATCAAAAAAATACTGGCAAGTTATGTGATAAATGGGCATGGCATAGTATTTGTTATGATTGCGGGTTACGTTTTTGTAAAAAACATCTGAATCATCATGATTGTCCATCTAAAAATAAAAAAGCCAAGGAATTACAGGATTTAATTATACAATTAAAAGCATTAAGCAATATATATGAACAAAAATATTATTATGAATAAAAGAGCTGAACATTTATGCTTAGCATACAAAAGAATAGGAACTTTTATAATAAGAAGAGAAAAAGAGTGATACTTGCACTATACCACTCGAAAAAAGAAGTGAAAACTAATAAATACAAAAAGAATAGAAAAAAACTTTAAGCAAAATATTAGGAACTAAATAAATTATGACAAATGAATTTAAAAACGTTTCGGAAAATAGCAATCTCTATAAAAATGGAAAGAGAATTAAAACATCTAATTATAAATTGACAGATATTTTAGCCCATTATAATATGAATCGATTACAATGTTTTTTTTGCAATCGATTAGAACAGGAATTGGGCAAGGAAGAAACCTTTGAAATAGAGCATATAATCCAATTAGCAGAAGATGGGATAGATAAATTAGATAATTTACAAATTCTTTGCACTGCTTGCCATAAAATGAAAAATTGGATGATTTATTTTGTTAAATTTAGGACCTTAAAGCCTTGGTATTATAAATTTAGTCAGGACCACCCAGATTTGATTGAAAAATGGGAACAAAATAAAATTAATACTGCTGACTTTTGGGATGAACCTGATAAAAAAATATGGGATTGATAAAATGGATTATTCTGATATTTTTAGAATTATTGAATTATACGATCTTAATTTTATTCCTATATGGCCAGAGAAGAAAAATCCTTTAGTTAAAAAATGGTCTCAATATCAAAAAGAAAAGGTCCCATTTGAAGAATTTAAACATAAATATTTTTATCCAGGAGCTAACAATGGTATTGCTATTATTGGAGGATCTATTTCACACGAATTATTTATCATTGATGTAGACAATAATGATTTTGCTATGGAATTAGTTGATTTATTACCAGAAACGCTTAGTATAAAAACTTCTAAAGGATTACATTTTTATTATTTTGAAGAATACGCTATACCATTAGATAGATATGAATTTAGAATTAATGAATCTGATGAACAAGAATTGTTTGGCATTGATGTAAAAGCAGAAGGAGGATATGTTATTGCACCTCCCAGTATTCATCCTTCTGGTATTCATTATTCATTTTATCATTTTGCCAACATTGAACGAATTAAATATGATACTATATTACAGATTATTCTTAATTTAGCGAACAAACACAATTATTTTATTAAAAAAGTCATTAATGCAGATAAAAAAATAAAAAAAGTCAAAGAAAAGACCTATACGAAAAAGGAACGATTTGTAAATAGTAATATTCAAGAATTAGAA
>MUGC01000028.1 GCA_002900535.1 Thermoplasmata archaeon M9B1D
ACGGGCAATATCTTCACAGACACAAATTTCTTTAGGCAGACCACATACTTCACATATGTCGCTCATTTATTGTTCTCCTTCCTCCCGCATGATAGTAAGAATTTTTGCAATGTTCATCCTGAGTTGGCGAATCTTCCCAGGAGACGGTGGTGAACCACCCATTGCAGCAACTCCTCTTTCATGCATCAGTTCACTTTTCAACTCTGCAAGTTTTTCACGTCTTTCTTCAGGTGTGAATTCTCTAACTTCTTTAGCTTTAAGTACCATTTTATGCAACCTCTTCTAATAGTTTTTTAAGACTTTTTAAAATATTTTCAGCTGTCTTTCCGCCGATACCCTCAATTGATGCAATATCATCGACATCCATTTCAAAGATTTCTTCTAAAGATTTGACTCCAGCTTTCTCAAATTTTTTAACAATAGATGGTCCTATTCCTTGAATTTCTGTTAGTTTTTTAAGTGAGGTTGCTTTCTTTTCAACTGCTTTTTCTTCTTTTTTGGTTTTTTCTTTTGTTTTATCTGCTTCAGATACATGAATTTTAATTTCATCTGGTAGTTTTGCATCAGGTTTCATAATTCGAACTTTCACGCCAAGAATTCCTGCTTTAAGTTTGGCGACAGCATAACCTGTATTCATAACTTGTCGAGCTGTTTCACCACAATATTTAACATGTCCTTCTGTAAATTTCTCGGTCCTATGTCTTGCACCTGTAAGTTTTCCTGCAATTATTACTTGGCATCCTTTTGCTCCTGAATCTATAATCCTTCTAACAGTTGAATGTCCTGCTCGCCTAAAATGCCATCCACGTTCAAGCGCTTCTGCGAGTTTTTCAGCCATTATTTGTGCATTGAGAGATGATCTTGCACCTGCTTCTTCGATTTCAATTTGTGGGTTGTCAACTTTAAAATTATCTCTAATTGCATCAGTGAGTTCTTTGATTTTACGGCCACCTTTTCCAATAACCATACCAGGTCGCTCAACAAGTATGTTAATTCTTGTACCCATAGGTGTTCTTTGAATATTCATTCCGCCAAAGCCGGCGCCTTCTATTTTTTTGATTAAGAATTCTTTGATTAGCACTCTGTTCGTATTTTCTCTTATGAAGGTTCTCTCTCCTGTCATTAATCTACCTCTTCGAGTATTATTTCAATATTTGTTGTTTTAGTATTCTTATCAGATGCTCTTCCATGAGCCCTAGGCATTATGCCTTTTACAACTCTTCCAGCATATGTTGAAATATGAGAAATTTTCATGTTTTCTAGATCAAAACCTTTGTATTCAGCATTGTTTTCTGCATTTTCTAGTGTTTTAAGCATGTATTCTGCTGCTTTTTTAGGGAAACTTCCAGGCCCTATTGATTTTTGATGGGCACGTTTTCCATTATGAAATATTGCCGGAGTTGGGCGTTTCATATCTATTATTTCTTGTAGGTATTTCTTTGCTTTTTCTGTTTTCATACCTTTTATTGCATAAGCTAGATTTGTTGAATCCTTTCTTGAACAATGTAGTTCAAAGCCGTATGCTTTTGCAGTTTTATCTGGATCTATATCAGTTGAATATTTCATATTTCATCACTTCAAAGGCATAAATTTAGATGACCTAGTAGCGCCAACACCAGGTCCTGTGTGTTTTACTTTCTGACGAGTAAGTGCAAATTCACCAAGATAGTGTCCTATCATATTGGGCTGTATATCAACACGTTGAAATTCCTTACCGTTATGAATATATATTGTATGATCGACGAAATTTGGAAAGATGATCATGTCTCTGCAATGGGTTCTAATTTTGTCATTCTCTTTTGCTTTTTCAATATCGGCTAAAAGTTTGTTTTGTTTTACAGTTAAACCTCGTCTTAGCGTCCTACGCATTCTAGATGGAAGAAGTTGCATAAATTCTTCTAATGTAAGCTTTTGGAGGTCTTCTAAGCTATGTCCGTGATAAGCAAATTCTTTCTTTTTAAACTCGATTTTTTTTCTTTTTGCCTTTCTTCTACTCCTTGCAGAGCTTTTAAATCCTTTTTTAGTTGCCATTTAGCTACTTCCTCCCAGTTCGTTTTGGAGCAATGCTGCCCACCTTTCTACCAGGTGATGCACCTCGTTTAACTGAAGAGGGTTTGCCAACATGTTGATGACCACCACCACCATGTGGGTGAGATACTGCGCACATAGCAACACCACGTACAGTAGGGTATTGTTTGCCACGAGTTCTATATGAATAATGTTTTTTGCCCGCCTTCAAAAATGGTTTATCCTTCCTGCCACCACCTGAAACAACACCAACTGTTGCTTTACAATTTGAATTAAGGCTTTTAAATCTTCCAGAGGGGAGTTGAACAACTGTTTTTTCTTTGTCGTGAGATACAACTGTCGCAGAACTTCCGCCAGCGCGGACTAGCTTACCACCGTCACCTGGTGATATCTCAATGTTATAAACTGGTGCTCCTTCAGGTATTACTCCAACTGGTAAGATATTTCCAATAGCAATTTCATTTTTATCATCATTAAGTTTAATCTTGTCTCCTATTTTTGCACCTTCAGGTGCAATCATAAATATTTTTTTGTTATTATCAAATTTTACACTTGCAAGAGGCGCAGTTCTACCAGGATCATGAACTAAATCGATTAGTATTCCTTCTTTTAAGTTGATATCTCGTGAGTATTTTATTTCTCCTTTGTATCTATGAGAAGGAGCATTAAATTTAGTATGTATGCGTCCACGTCTTTGTTGAATCAGTCTTTTACCCATTTTTTTCACCTTTAGAATATTCCAATTCTCATTCCAACATCTTCGGCCTTAAAATCAGGCATAAATTTTACAATTGCATGTTTACCATCTTTTGAAATGCGTGTGTTAACATTTTTTACTTTAACTTCAAACATTTCTTCTATAGCATTTTTTATTTCTTTTTTACTAGCTGTTCTTCTAACTACAAATTCAATTGCATTGTTTTTTTCCATGAAATTCATGGTTTTTTCTGTTACAAAGGGGTGAAATATTATATCATATGGATCCATTATTTTACACCACCTATTTCTTTTAGAGCTGATTTAGTAAAAATAGTAAGTCTTCCGGGTTCGCCGCCAGGTGCTAAATGTTCAATGTTTATTTCTTTTGGTTTTACAACATCTACACCAGATAGGTTCTTTGAGCTTTTTTGGATTTCTACGTTTGTAGATACTATTAATATTGATTTTGGTTTTTTGTATTTTCTTGCTCGCGCTTTCCCTTTTCCTGCTCGAATGTGCTTTCCATTTGCTGCACGAAGTATATCATCATAGACCCCTAATTTATCCAAAGCCGTTATAACATCTTTTGTTTTTATGATTTTTTCAAATTTATCATCAATAATTATAGGTAGTGTTATTTTATCATTATATTTGTGTCCTCTTTTTGTAATTATTTCTTTATTTGCTGTTGCTGCAATTGCTGAGTTTTTTGCGAGGGTTTTTTCTTTTTTGTTTATTTTTTCCTTCCAGTTTCTTTCTGATTTTGGAGGGTGTGCGCGTCTTCCGCCAACAACACATGGTGCAAGTGCTCCACGTTGCCCTTGTGCGAGTCTTGGAACTCGACTCATTCCTCGTCCTTTTCCGGCAGATGCTACTGCATGTTTGGTTCCTGCGAGTGGATCAGAGCCATAAGGTTGTCTTTTATTTGAGCGAAGGATGTTGAAAGCTTTTCGTATTATATCGGGTCTGTAAGGTGTGTTGAAAATATCAGGTAAATCAATTTGTTCTTTTGAAGTACCGTCAATTCTATAAATGTTTACCTTCTTCATTTATTAGGCCCCCTGTTTACTGGTTGTTGATATATAGGTTATCTCAGGTTTTTCAACTTTTACGCCTCTCTGATAACGAATTGCGTCTCTCATGCTGATTAATCTTTTTGTAGGGCCAGGTATTGAGCCATGGAGTAGAATATATGAGTTTCTTATAACACCATAATTTGGAAAACCACCTGAGGGTGTTATTTCTTCTCCGTTTTCACCTATTTTTAGTATACGTTTGTTGTATTCAGTTCTTTGATGGTAGCCCATTTGTCCTGCATTTGGAACAGTTGCTTGGACCCAGTTAGGATGCCATGAACCTTGAGTACCAATCATTCTTCGATGCTTACTATTTTTATGCGTTAGAAGTTTAACGCCCCATCTTTTTACACGTCCTTGAAAACCTTTTCCTTTTGTAATAGCAATGGTATCTATCATATCTCCTTCTCTGAGTGTATCCTTTATCTTTACTTCTTTTCCAAGGATTTCTTTTGCATATTTTATTTGATCATCTATTATACCGCCTGCTATTCTAAACTCTCTTATTTCAGGTGTTTTTTTGGGAATGCCGGTTACTAGTTTTGGTTGAGTATAAATTATTACTCTTAGTTCATCTGTGTCTTTTGTAAAATCCCAGTTTTTCTTTTTTTCTTTTTTAGCAATAGATATTTTTTTCGTTAGCTCTGGGTCTAGTTTATCAGCCCAAATTTCACCGGCTGTTTGAAGTCCGTGACTTGTTTTTTTATAGGCTCTTACTGCAGCAACCTTTATTGGAGGTGTTTCTACTACAGATACTGGCATTAAAACTTCTTTGCCTGATGTCGTTGATGTTGGCCGATAGTCAACAATATGAGCATGTGTCATACCTGCTTTATATCCAAGGAATCCTTGGATTTTTGGTTTAGCAAGACCTTCTGGCCAACTTTTTATATGTGGAGTTTCTGCTTTTGCTCTCTTTCGTGGCGAAAAGCCCATGGACCCTCTTCTTGGATGATGATTTTTAGGCATAATATACCCTCTATGTTAATATCTTAATTTTATATGTTTATCCTATATTTTTTCCAAACCGTGACATTTCACATACAACCAAAAACTTGGTTATGGTTGTTAGTTTTTGGGATTCAAAATTTGAATTGCCCGATAGATGTCTGGTGTGGATGAGGAAATATGGCATTATAGATATTATATTTAAATGTTGTTCTAAAAGATGCCCGGAATCATCCTCCATGGGGTTTTTTTCATAAATTTTCTGTAATTGTCACCATACTGTTTCATCAAAAGTTTTTCCTCATCGAAAATACTCCAGATCATAATAGGAATAGCAATTATTGCAATTATTAATGCTGCAAGTGAGTGAAAGAAAAATGCGAGTCCAAAACCAATTATTAAAAGTGAGGTATAATGAGGATGTCGTATATGTTTAAAGATTCCATCTGTTATTAGTTGTCCCTTGTATATTTTATTCCAATAAAATTCCCATTTAAAATATAAAGATGTGCCAATTATAAATATTATAAAGCCGGTTATAATGCTTATAATCAAATCAAGAGGTAATTGCCAAATATTGTATATTGGTGTTATAGGTCCTATCATTATCATAAGTAAAAGCGGTGCATAGTGTACAATAAATAATGCTCTAAGTTTTTTAGGAGGTTTATAGTCTCGAAAAATTCTAATTAGGCTCATTTATACGAATTTGATTCCGCCGTCATTTATTATTATATTTTGAGGTTTTAGAGTATGTTTAGTATTTCTCATTTTCATAACCGACATTTTTCTTCTATCCATAGTTGGGTCAAAGCTAAGTGTTATAACCCCATCTGCAAGAAACTCTGAAATGCCATCTCTTGATAGATATGAAGAGCCAATTGGTAGCTCAGATGTTACAACTGATGTGGAAGATGATGATTCTAGTGCATTTAATATATAACGTAAATGGATTCTTCTAGTGGGAAGTGCGACACCTTCAGGGTAATCTTGAGGGTTTGCGATTTCAATCTCACTGTCTAAACCATCCATTTTTCTCATAAAAATCGGCATCTCTGAAAGGGGTGTGATTGAGTCAAGTACAATTCTTTCATAGTCACCAGACAATATTTCGTTTGTCATTGCTTCGTATACAAATTTTTGATTTATGTTTAAAAACTCAAATTTAATAAGGTTATTTTCAATTGCTGATTTAAAATCAAAACCTAGTTCCTTTGCTTGAACTATAAGTCCTTCTGGTTTTTTATCTAGGGTTAGAAATAAGCTTTTCTCACCGTTTTTCACACCTTCCCATAGAAATTGGAAACAAAAAATACTTTTTCCACCGCCAGGTGGTCCCGATACCAGAGTTATTGATTTTTTTGGAAGCCCGCCTTCGATTATTTGGTCTAGACCTTGAACACCTGTTTTAATTCTCTCCATATTTTTATCCCATCCTAATTCTTATTTTTTACTTATATATTATGATTTGATTTGATATACATTTGCAAGTATATTATATTATCCTCTCTTCTATTATAATTTTTTTTCTTTTGTATGATTTTTTTTTAATGTAAATCTTTTAAGAGTTAATTAAAATATTTATAATTATATAGAAATATTTATATAGTTAGTAAAACAAAATTACTATTGATATTTAAAAATACAATCAGGTGGTAATATGACAAATCAAAACGTAAACATCTGGATTTGGCTTCAGAACGGAAAATTAATGAAGGCAATACTAAACGAAGAAGATGGAATTTTAAGGATATTCGACGACCATGACACCCTGATACTAAAAAGAACTGGATTAAACAGAATACAGATAAAACAAATCGAATCATGCATAATAAAATATGGTGCAAAAAAACTTGATAAACAAGCAGAACCATTTAAATTCTTATAAAAAATATATCTTATTCGACGCTTACTTTTTTATCCGGATGAATGTTTACTCCTTTTTCTGTAATTTCCATTAAAACGATCTTTTTTTCATGTTTTCCATATCGCATTTTTAAAATTTCTAATGCATTTTCTCGCATGTTTTCTTTTTTAACATTATAAAGTACAATAATTCCATCTGCAAGAAACTCTTCGATCCCTGTTTCACTATAGCGAGTAGGGACAGGATCTGTTTCTGTAATCAAAAAACTTGTAGCCCCTGTTTCTTCAAAAAAACCAAACAATTGTTGTAAATAAATTCTATAATTCTTATCTTTTGTGAGTGATGCTGAAATAATCGCAGTTAAAGAATCTACAACTATAATTTCTGGATTAAAGTCCTTTGGAATAATTAGAGGTTTGATTTTATAAGAAAGTTCTGTTGCGGACCCAGATCCGCCAATTGATCCAAATTTCATTCGAAGAATATCTAAAGGGTTGATTTTTTGTATTAATAGTTTACCTTCTTCAATATATTTTTTTGCGTCCCAACCAAAACTTTCCATACTTTTGATAACTCGATTTTTACTTTCTTCAAAACTTACATACATGCAGTTTTTTCCATTTGAAACAAGATTATAGCAGATCTGCCTGCAAAATGTACTTTTACCAGTACCTGGGCCACCTGCAACAAGAATTGAGTTACCTTGCGGTATCCCGCCTTCTGAAAATAGTTTGTCAAATCCGTCAATTTCTGTTTTAAGTATCTTTTCTTTTTTGTAACTTATGGTTTCTTCTTGTTCGTCCATTATTAGCTCTCTCTCTTGTTTTTCAGTTATTTCTCAAACAAATAGAGACTTTATAAAACTATGTTATATCGTTGACTATTCTCTATCTTATGCGCTATATGATATGTTTAATAAAAAACTTTCTTATTTGCAGTTATCTATTTATCAATCAGAGATAACAAAACCTGGACCTATCTGTACACCAAGTTCTACAATGGTTAATTCCACATCAAGATTTTTTGTTCCTGGTGTAATTTCAATTCTAGTGGGGAAATTAGGATTATCGTATGTCACGTTTATGTATCCATTGCTATAGTATTCCCATAGTAAACCCTTGTCATTATTGATTAAAAGTTGATTCCAAGCTTGAATATAATCTGTGTATATATACAACCAAGAAACACTTGTGTCTGAGTGGGAATAATATCTAGTATAATTAGTTCTAATGAACGTTATTTCGGAGCCTCCTGTAATGTTTTTTCCGGGTTTACTTGTAAATAAAGGAAGTGTATAATTTATTTTAATGGAGGTGGTATAATTTTGAACATTAATAGGGGGGGTAACTTTCGTTGATTCTCCATCATTTTGTTTTAAAATAATTGCACCACCTTCAAGAATATAGTTTTGATCAACAAAATATGCATTGTCTCCTAAGAATCTAATTGAGGTTAGAGGTATACCATTAAGAAAATCTGGGGATTTTGGTAATATATCTATCTTACTTTCAACATAATCTTTATCAAATATATTAACCTGACCTAGAGCACCAGTTGTAACAAAATAAGGAAGTTGCTCACTTCCCATTGTTATCGGTGAAGACATAGGTGAATAAGATATAGGCTGATCATTTTCTGCTACTCCTAACATTGATTGTACTTCTATTACTGATTTTAAATGTGAAAACTGATTTAAAACTTCGTCCATATGGTCAGATTCTTTCTCTTCCATAATTTGAGGAATATAATAAAGTTGGATTGTTGATAGAATCATTACAACCAATGCAATAATTAGCAGTGCTTCTATTACTCCTGCAATTGCATAGTTATCTCTGTTAATACTTCTTTTTTTCATCTCTCCGTTGCCACCCTATGGTACTATCAATATGTGACTTCTATATCTTATATTTTTCTTATAATTATAGCATTTTGTAAAAAAAACAAAAAATGATTCCTTAAATAAATTTAAAGAGGAAAAATAGATATCTTTTTTCAAATCTAAGTTATGGTGAGTTATTATGGCTTTAACTTTTGTTGAAAAAATTCTAGCTAAATATTCAGGAAATAAAAAATTAGTTCCTAGCCAGATAGTAACAGTCCATCCTGATCATTTATTAACCCATGATAATACTGCAGCTATTATTCAAAAAATACAACCAGAGTTAGGGGAATATGGTTTGTACTCTAAATCTTTATGTGTAATTGTTCTTGACCATGTTATACCTGCGGCATCTGAAAAAACTGCAACTAATCATAAAAATATTAGAGAGTTTGTTAAAAAATATGGCATTGAAAATTTTTTTGATATAGGTTATGGTGTGTGTCATCAGATAGTTGTAGAAAAGGGTCTTGCGCTTCCGGGTATGCTTTTGTTAGGCAGTGATTCTCATACTTGTTCTTATGGTGCGATTGGTGCGTTTTCGTCGGGTATTGATAGAACTGAGGCAGCATCTCTTATGCTTACTGGTGAAACATGGTTGAAAGTTCCAAATAGTATTAAGATGGTGTTGAATGGAAAGTTAAAATCTGGTGTTTGTGCAAAAGACGTTATTTTGAATATTATAGGTGATATTTCTGCTGATGGTGCAAATTATTGCTCAGTTGAATTACATGGTGACGTTGCACAGTTTAGTGTTGATGATCGATTTACTATCTGCAATATGGGAGTTGAGATGGGTGCAAAAAATACAGTTTTTTTTGTAGATGATGTTACGAAAGAATATTTGTCTTCTATTGGGGTCTCTGAGTCTGATTATGATTCTATTTTTCCAGATGTAGAGGCATGTTATTTCAAGGAGTTGGTTTATAATTTGTCTAGTATTGTACCAATGGTTGCTTGTCCGCATAGTGTGGATAACGTTAAACCTGCATCAGAATTGAAAGACGTAGAGATTCAACAATGTCTTATTGGAACTTGTACCAATGGTCGAATATCTGATTTACAAATTGCAGCAGATATTTTAAAAAATAAAAAGATAAATCCAAATGTTAGACTTTTAATTTTACCAGCGTCTAAAAAAATATTGGAGAAATCAATGGAGAAAGGTGTTATCCAAACGCTCATAAAAGCAGGAGGTGTTATTTTACCGCCGGGATGTGGTCCTTGTCTTGGTGCTCATCAAGGCTGTCTTGCTCCTGGTGAATCATGTATTAGTACCGCTAATCGTAACTTTAAAGGTCGAATGGGTTGTAAAGAAGCAGATATTTATCTAGCTAGTCCTGCGACTGTTGCAGCAAGTGCAATTAGAGGAAAAATTTGTGATCCAAGGGAGATGCTATAAGATATGAATGTTTGGCGTTTTTATGATAATGTTAATACTGATCAATTATTTCCTGGTAAATATACATATACCTGTAGTACGCCTGATGAGATAAAGCCTCATCTTTTAGAAGATCTTGATCCTTCTTTTGCTAAAAAAGTACAACCTGGTGATTTAATAATTGGTGGTAAAAACTTTGGATGTGGTAGCAGTCGTGAGCAGCCTGTTATTGGTTTGAAGGCAGTTGGAATAAAAGCTGTTATAGCAGAGAGTTTTGCTCGTATTTTTTATCGCTCTGCTATTAATCAGGGTTTAATATTGATTGAGTGTCCAGATGCGGTTAATGCATATTCTGATAAAAGTGAGGTTAAGTTGGACG
>MUGC01000242.1 GCA_002900535.1 Thermoplasmata archaeon M9B1D
AGGCACCATATTTATATTCTTCAAAAACAGTGACATTATCATCAGCTTTTCTACCTGTCAATGTTTTTGTTGCTTCTACGTAGCTTTGAGAGTAGTTTTCAGCTAGTTTTTGTAATTCTTTAGAGTTCATTTCTTTTAATGTTTTAATCATTCTTGTTACCATTCTCTGATGCCTTACCGCTTCGATAACATTTCCTGTTCCTGCTTCTCCCTTTGTACGAATCATAGCGGCTCCTTCCCAGATTCTTCTTGTTGCTTCCCCTAGGTTTTTACATCCACAAACAAAGGGGATTGTGAACTTATGTTTGTCGATATGATAAAAAGGATCAGCTGGTGTTAAAACCTCTGATTCATCAATCATATCTACGCCTAATGATTCAAGAGCCTGTGCCTCGGTGAAATGTCCTATTCTAACTTTTGCCATGACAGGAATGCTAACACAATCAATTATTTCTTGAATTTTCATTGGATCAGCCATTCGTGCAACGCCACCAAGTGCTCGGATATCTGCTGGAACTCTTTCAAGCGCCATTACTGCTACTGCTCCTGCATCTTCTGCAATTTGAGCTTGCTTAGCATTTGTTACATCCATGATAACGCCGCCTTTTTGCATTTTGGCAAATCCTTTTTTTAATTTATCTGTTCCAAATTTTATTTTAGGAATATTTATTCTAGACATATCTGGGAATGCCTCCCTAGAATCAATTGATTTCTAATTTGGTATATATAACTTCTTATTAACTTTTGCACAAAAAAGTCTCTATAGCAACAAATTTGTTTTTATAATCAAATTTGATAAAAAATATTTAACTAAATTAAAAACTTAAATAAATCAATTAATCATTAAAAATTAAAAAAACAGGTTAGGGTAGACTATAATATATTCAATTTTTTAATTTAAATAAATGAATCTCTAACTTTTAATATTTTATCATTTAAATAAATCAAACGGTTAAGATAGCTCTCCAGACCTTCGTCTTCTATCGCAAGTGAAATTGTATGGATCTCTCTTGCTCTTGCTCTGTTGATAATATGATAAAAAAACTCAGTTACAATCTCTGGATCATTATAAATTATAAGGTTAGTCAATGAATCAATTATTAGATATTTCTCAGTTTTTTCATCAACTTTTTTAAAAATATTCATTATCTCTAATCCTAGTTTTTCTAGCATCGTCGGGCTTTCAACGAATGTTACATTTGGATCTGTTTTCGTAATCCCTGCTGCTCTTGAGATACAATCAATAAATCTAATATTTCTTAGTTCAGATAGTAATCCATATTGTTTAACTAATGTATCATAAGGTTTTGAAATAGTTACGTATACCCAGGCTTCTTCAGGTTTATCATGTATTCTCTCAAACATTGCTTCAACAAACTCTGAATAATTTGAACCCGGTAATAAAATCCCGATAGATTGATTGGCTGTTATTGAATTTGATATTCTTTCTTTTAGTCCATCGATTAAAACGTTAGCCATTTTTTATTCACTCTCTAGATTTAAGTAATTGGGTGAGTTCCACACCATTTGTAGTTGAAATACTCATCGCAGATTTAGTTCTACTATGTGCTGCTCCTCTCATTTTTACAATTTGAAATGTTCTGATCAAGTCTCCTTTTCTTTCAATATCACCTAAAAATAGAATACCATCTGAAATAAACTCCTCGATTCCGTATTGTGAATAGGTAAATTTTCTTGGAGGGATTTCAGATGTCAAAAGTGTTGTGCATTTCATTGCGGCGAGTGACGAGCCTAGTTTAAATATGAAGTCTCTTATCATTTCAGGTGTTTGAAGTCTATAGCATAAAGCAGTAATTGAGTCAATTATAAGTCTTTTAGCATTTAGTTCTTCGGCAATATCTCGTAAGATATCTAAAAGCGCACTTGCATCTTCAACTGTATATTTTTCAGTGTCAAGTCCAAGTCTTTCAGATATTATTCTGAGATCTATTAGGTTTACCATACCAGATTCTATTAGTTTTTTATCATAAAAATCGAAACTTTCCATATTTTTTGTAAGTTTAAATAAAGGCTCTGTTATTGTGAAAAATACTCCTCTTTCATCTTTTTTTGCCCCATTGATTAAATATTGCATGCAAAGTGTAGTTTTACCTGATCCACTGCTGCCTACGACGAGCACGGTACTGCCTGTTGGAATTCCACCTCCAAGTAAAACATCTAGTTCTTCAATTCCAGTTATACATAATTCTTCATTTTTAAATTCTGTTTCTTGCATAATGCTCTCCTCTTTCACCTTCCTAGCAAATAATATATATGCAATTATTAAATATAAAGTTAAGGACTTATTTTCAGTTTTGGATACACAATTTGTATATAAGATTACCGTAAATTTATTGCTTGAAGTAATATTTATATGCATAAAGCCATTAATATTAAACTATTTGGGGAAGAATATATGAAAAATACTAAAATAT
>MUGC01000243.1 GCA_002900535.1 Thermoplasmata archaeon M9B1D
TTTCCGAAAAGAATGGTTCTGAGATCACCAAATAATTTCTTATTTTGTAAGTTACCCATCCAAAGAGGTCCAACATCTTTGTCTGTTTTTCTATATCCAATCTGTTCACCTGCTTTTATAATCCTAAAATTGCTCATTGATCTATTGGCACTAGTCATATTATTTTTAACGGATACATAAACTCTGAAATAATGATCTGCAGCATAACTAATCAAAGGATTAACTCCTTTATCATAAATACCAGCAACTCTAGCAATAAAACCAATTAAAATTCGCAAGCCAACTTCTTTCATAACAATTGAGTGAAAAGGAATTGCACCATAGCGACGAAAACATACCTTAGGATAAACACCACATAAGGTTGCAGTATCTGTTGCAGTACAAGAAATTACCCCATTGTTTTTTATACTTCTTATTGCTGAATCAATAAAATACACAGGACTGCCAAATGGATCGATATCAATATAATCAAATTTATTATCAGAAAGCAAACTATTAAGATTAAAGTTAGAAGCTTCAGCATTTTTAAATTTTATAATATTTTTTTTAATAAGATTATAACAATCGGAATTCCAATCATTAACTACGACTTGAAAATCTCCATCTATTTCATTTGCAAAACGAACTCCCCGAATCCCAGATGCAGCAAGACCATCAAGCAAAATAGGTGGCTTTATGCAATTATCAACAAACCTCTGGCAAAAAACAACAGACAGATCACGATTCAGCTCCATAGATGGATTATAAAATGGAACGCCCCTTTTTGATCCAGGACCTTTTGAATCTTTTTTTGCTTCAAAAACAAAAACATCAGTAGAACCTTCTTTTATTTTTTCAAAAACAAGTTTTTTACTCATAATTAAAACAAGGGTGGTAATTTTTCTTCCATAATTTTTTCAATTTTATATGGTAAAAGATTACGGTTAACAGGAGTCACCTCAAGAATTCGTATATCATCACGACGACGTACATCCTGCAACAGAGGTGTACGAGATTTTTTATGAAGAGTTACTATTATTGGCTTATCAGAATCAAGTGCTTCAATTACCATCTCACAAAACTTTTCTGAAAGCATTTCCATTTTACCAATTTCATCAATTACAATGACATTTATTTCTTCGTCAAGAATTGCTTTTTCAATCGCTGGAACACCGATATGCTCTAATGCTTGTATGTCTACACCATATTTTCCAACTTTTTCCTTTGCTTCATAATCAATATGTGCGAAAACTTCTCGTTCTTTTGTTTTCCAGTCTGTTACATAAAAACCTACTCTTTTCTTTTTTTGGATAATCGGTTCTGTAATCATACCTTCAACTGTGTAACCATGTTCCTCTAAGGATTTAATTATTTTAATCAATGTATCGGTTTTGCCGACACTAGGCATACCTGTTATACCAATCTTTGGAATATCGTCCATAATTAGCAGGATGTAATGCGTTTTCTATTTAGAAATGTTTTTATCGATTTTTTTCTAAAAATTTCTCATAAATTGACCCGCCTATAACATATGCAAAGATTGCTATTAGAAGCAAAAACGGTGCAAAACCCAAGTATGTTTTACCAAAAACAATTGATAAAATAATAAAAATCAATGCAGCAGCATTTATCAGAGCGTTAGGCTTAGGAAAAACTATGTTAGATGCCATTACGGCCCCAACAATTATTACGGCAGGTAAAATAAAAATAAAGTCAATCTCAAAATATGTCAGAATCAACAAAATAATGGCACTTGCAGATGCAGGCAAACCAACATATGTTTTTTTTTCTTTCATTATGTTAAAGCTTGCTAAACGCACAATCCCAAAAAATAAAAACAAAATCAAAGCAATAAACAAATAAATCTGTCTAAAAACATCTTTTGAAATAACCTCTGAAGAAAAATATATAAAAAAGATAAAAACAGCTGGTGCAATAACCATACTTGCCATATCGGCCATGGCCTCAAGAAATTCACCAATGTTGCTTTTTCGAGTTCTACGTGCAATAATCCCGTCCAGGCCATCGGCAAGAAGTCCCAATAAAATAAGTGAAAATGATATATGAATTTTAAAATCAATATTTGTAAAAAGAACAAGTATTGCTAAGGCTCCACAAACTGCATTACTTATCGAAATCAAATCAGCAAATGATAACAATCTAATCATTGACTTCTGCAACTGAATCCTCTCCTGCAATTACTTTATCTCCTTTTCTTACACAGATTTTTTTAACTGCTTTTTTAGGTAAATACAAATCAACTCTTGAGCCAAGTCTTATTATACCTATACGATCTCCCTTCTTTATTTTATCCAAACGATTAATGTATGGAACTATACGACGGGCAAGGGTTCCTGCTATCTGAACAATTTTAATTTGACCAATGATTGTATCAAGCAAAATTACAACTCTTTCGTTTCTTTCAGATTCTTTTTTAAAAGCTGGAAGATGGAAAAGGAGCACGGTTTACGTGTACATTATAAACATTCATAAAGGTGGAAACACAAATAGCTTTTCCAATGTCTTTATCCTTTAGCTCAGAAATTTCCCTGATTTTACCATCTGCACAAGCAACAATTCCCTTTCCAATTTTCTTATCAGGGTCTCTAAAAAAAATGACGAAAAAGATTGCTAATAATAATAAAATACAGCCTGTAAACCATAATACAATATTAAATTCATAACTAATAAAAACAAAAGATAACAAAAATAAAATCAAACTCGGAACAAGGGATAAATATATCCAGGATTTAGTGCCTTTTGCAATTTTCATTTTTATTTTTTTCTCCCAAAAACACTTTTTATTGATTTCTCAATAGGGCCATTTCTTTTATGAAGATCTACAAGACACAAAATTTCATTAAGAACTTCAGGGATAATTTTTACGACTATTACTAAAAGTATAATTAAAGCAGCAAGTGATCCCGCTTTTGAGATAACGTTATGAGCCATATTAAAATCAGTAATGTTTCTGCCGACAAGAAACGTAACCAATGCATTTCTAAAAAGATTTAAAACATATATAGGAATAACTGTGATAAGTAAACCAATGATTTTTCTTTTTATATCAATTTTAGGTAATGCACCTATCATGCCAATAAAAATTACCATTGACTGAATTGCGGTACAAGCAAAAATTATTGTAACAACATAACTACCATCAAGAAAGATTACATCCCCATTTGCGGAAGAGTTACCAACAATTAAATTTAGTACACTAGCGCTTTCCCATGCAACTTCCTTTATTAACAAATCTGCGATAAAAGTTCTTTCTATTACAAAATAAATAAGTCCAGCAATACCTGATGCTCCAGCAATCCAATTTAAACAACTAACATTTTTGTTTCTTTCAATGCTTAGCCATTCATGATATGCAATATAAAATAAAACATATACACCAATTACACAA
>MUGC01000244.1 GCA_002900535.1 Thermoplasmata archaeon M9B1D
AAGCCCTTGAAAAACTTCTTGATCAACCTATTAGAAGCAGAATTAAACTTAAATTTGTAATTACAAAACGTCCTCTTCCAGGTATCACTAATCCTTCTAAAAGTGGTGTTAAGCCTATTGATTATATGTATCCTGTTGATTTACTTAAAGATAAAAGTGAAATTGATCTTAGTTGGTATAAAAATATGATTGAAAATTATATTCAAGGCGCATTTGGGTTATCAGGTGTTGCTGCTACAGAACAAACTGGTTTAGATGCTTGGATGTAAATTTTTTCTTTTAAAATAGAAACGAAAATATTATAAGTAATTTTTCGTTCTTTTATTAACGTCTGTTAATATTTATTTTGTTAGGGGAGAAAACATGAATAGAAATATTAATTCAAAGAAAAAAACAATTTTTATATCTGTGTTTGTTTTAATAAGCTTAATAGTTGCCTCAAATGTTACGTTTGCAGCTCAAGTACCGGAAAACAATATTCAAACTTTGATATTTTCTCAAAGTTTTTCCATACCTGAAATAGACCAAGTAAATGATTACTCAGAAATCTATGTTAAAGAGGCAAATTCTGATACTATAATACAGGGTATGCCGTTATTACCTGTTTTTACAAAAACCTTTGAACTACCTTGGGGTTCAAAGATAATCAAAGTAGAATTTAAACAATCCGACATAAAAAATCTACCTATCTCTAAAAAAATTGAGCCTATTCCTATATTTGAAGTAGCAGGTGGTCAAACAGTATCCATGAAAAAAACAACAGAAAACATTTTTTACCAAGGAGACGAAGTATACCCTCTAGAATGGTATAATATTCAAACTGGAGCGGGTATAAATAAGAACGGGCAACATGTCTTATTTGTAACACTCTTTGTAAACCCTGTAAGATATTCTTCTTTAGAAGATACAATCTATTATATGACTGATTTTGAAGCAACAATTGAATATAAACAAACTAAAACAATAGATTTTAACTCAAATAAATATGATTTGGTAATAATTACTCCAGAGATTTTTTTAGATAATCTTACAAAACTTGTTATCCATAAAGAAAATTATGGTGTAAAAACCAATATCACCAGTCTCGAGGATATTTACATGAACTACCCTGGGAGAGATAAACCTGAACAAATCAAATATTTTGTGAAATATGCATTGGAAGAATGGGGAATCAAATATGTCCTAGTAGTAGGGGATCTAAAAAATTTTCCTATTAGACAAACAGATGCATATCCATGGACGGGTTTTCATGGAAATGGTATTTTAACTGATCTTTATTATTCAGATATTTATGATTCAAACTATAGTTTTGGAAGTTGGGATACAAACAACAATGGTATATATGGCGAGGTTAATTTTTCCCACTCTTTATACGACGAGATAGAACCAATCGATGAAGTTGATCTTTATCCAGATTTACATATAGGTAGACTTGCATGTAGAAATTTAAACGAGTTAGACATAGTAGTAAATAAAATTATATCATATGAAAAAAATACATATGGAGAAAACTGGTTCAAAAAAATTGTTCTTGCTGGAGGAGACACATTTCCACCAGCAAAACTTTCATTACCATTTGTTTATGAGGGTGAAATTACAAATGAACAAGTAGCTCAAGAACTACCAGAATTCGAACATATTAAACTATGGGCATCAAAACATAATCTAAGAGCATGGACTTTTAACCTAGCGATAAATAAAGGTGCTGGCTTTGTAAGTTACGCTGGTCATGGTTTTGAACATGGTTGGGGTACATATAGGCCTAATGCGTTAAGGGATAGACTTAATTTTAATGATCCAATGTATTATATTTCTTATGTACAATTTTTGAAAAACAAGGATATGTTACCCATTATTTTTTGGGATGCCTGTCTTACTGCAAAACTTGATTTCTACATAAAAGACTATGCATCTTATTTCAAACCTCTTATGAATTTTATTAAATTATCAGGAGTTGAACCTGATCCAACTAATTATATTACCTGTTTTGCTTGGAGTTTCTTGATAGAAGAGGATGGAGGTGCTATTGGAACAATAGGGGCAACACGTCCTGCTTATTCGTATGTAGACCGTAAAGGAGTTCATGCTGGAGCAGGTTATCTTGATTGGATGTTTTTTAAAAACTATGAAGATGGAATCTGCTTTGGAGATATGTTTTCCCAGGCTCAAGTAAATTATATGAACGACATAGGGCGAGATTATTTCACAATTGAAGAATACATAATCCTAGGAGACCCTAGCTTGAAAACAGGTGGTTATCCATAGGGAAATCAACATGAGAAAAAAATAAGCAAAAACTATTTATCCAAAAAAATTATTTAAAAATGGGGGACCTAGTAAATTATATTGGGGAGGTTAACTGTACCTGCTTTCCGCTTATAGGCGCATTCCTCCTATCAATGCATCCCGTCCCCCACCTATTAT
>MUGC01000245.1 GCA_002900535.1 Thermoplasmata archaeon M9B1D
AAACGTATAGCAGAAGAACGTACCGCTAAACGTTTTCCAAATATGGAAGTATTAAACTCTTATTGGATCGGAGAAGATGGTAAGCATCATTACTTTGAAATAATACTTGTTGATCCAGTTCACCCATCTGTTATTAAAGATCCTAAAATAAACTGGATAACAGATGTTTCTCATAAAAGACGAGTACTTCGTGGTAAAACAAGTGCTGGACGCAAAGGCCGAGGTCTACACAAAAAAGGAAAAGGCACTGAAAAAATCAGACCCAGCATTCGTGCTCATGGAAACAAAGGAAAATAAAACTTTTTTTATCTCACTACCATAACAGGTTTTGCAGCATACTGAACAACTTTGTTTGCAACACTCCCAATTAAATATTGACCAAGTTCACTTTGACCTTTACTTCCTAAAACAATTAAATCAACATTTAAACGATTAGCAACATCAATTATTTTTGCAGCTGCATCACCTTGCTCAATCAAACCCTCAATAGAAAAACATTGATCACCAAGATCTAATACTGCTTGATTTATTAATTTTTCAGCTTTTATCCTTATCTTATCATATGCACCGGCATCAACAAAAGATTTATCAGCAGGACTTGGAACAACAGCAAGTAAAATAAGCTCACCATATTCATCTAAAAGCATAATGGCCCTATTTAACGCCCGCTCAGAGCCTTCAGAAGCATCAAAACCAACAAGTATCTTTTTCATATCAACCTATTTTTTTCTCCAAACCGGACCATCGACGGTGTCCTGAATTTCAAATCCTATTTTATCTAAATCATTACGAATACCATCTGCAGTACCCCAATCCTTCTTGGTTCTTGCTTCCTCTCTTTTTTTAAGAAGTAAATCTATTGATTCCTCCATAGTTTTCCCTTTAACATTTATTTCATAATTATCAGCAATTCTTTGAACTTTTTTCAGCAAATCATCATCTAAAATACTATTCTTTATTTTTGAAGTTTGAAATAATGTCAAAATTGATCCAAGCTCAAGAAGAGTATCAAGAGCAAAACGACATATATAAGAATTAAGCTTCGTTGCTTTTTCAAAAAAACGATTACTACTATTTACAAAATCAAAAATTATGCTAACCGCCTGAGGAGTATTAAAATCATCATCCATTGCAGATACAAAACTTGTTTTAAAATCAACAATTTCCTTTAAATAATTTTTTTCATTAGGAACTAAATCTTTATCATTTATCTCTCCTATTTTTCTACTTGCACAAGCTACTAATTTTTCTTTAACTCTATGAATTCTTGCAAGTCCTTTTTTAGCATTTTTCAAAGCTTTTTCTGAAAAATCAGGTGGACTTCTATAATGAGCTTGAGCAAAAAAGAAACGTATAACTTCAGAATCCCATTTTTCTAAAAGATCCTTAACATTAACAATGTTACCTATAGATTTACTCATCTTATCACCATCGACTGTTAAAAGACCAATATGAATCCAAATCTTAGCAAAATCTTTACCTGTTGCAGCCTCTGCTTGCGCAATTTCATTTTCATGATGAGGAAAACGCAAGTCCATTCCACCACCATGAATATCAAAAGGTAAACCCAAAAATTTACTGCTCATAGCCGAACATTCAATATGCCAACCAGGTCGCCCTGCCCCCCATGGACTATCCCAACTTGGCTCATCAGGTTTTGACTTTTTCCAAAGTGCAAAATCAAAAGGATTTTTCTTTTTATCAGCAGGATCAATTCTAGCACCAGCCATTAAATCATCTAATTTTTGACCAGATAGTTTACCATAATCTTTGAATTTTTCAACCGAAAAATATACGTCCCCATCCGACTCATACGCAAAACCATTATCAATTATTTTTTCAGTAAGCTTAATCATATCAGGAACAGTCTCAGATGCTTTTGGATAGATATCTGCTCGTCTTATACCAAGTTTATCAAGATCGGCAAAGCATCTATCAGCATAACGTTTTGAATATTCTAATGCATCAATTCCTTCCTTGTTTGCAGCAGCAATTATTTTATCATCAACATCTGTAATATTTTGAACATAAGTAACCTCAAAACCTTTGTATTCAAAATAACGTCTTATCATATCAAAAGCAAAATATGTCCTTGCATGACCGATATGTGCATCGCTATAGACCGTCATACCGCAGACATACATTTTTACTTTATTTTTTTCGACTGGTTTGAATTCTTCCTTTTCTTTTGTAAGCGAATTGTAAATTTTTAGTGTCATATTATTTTAGGAAAATATTGGAAAGAATAAATATTTTACTAGATCTGTTTTCCAAATCATTTATAAATATTATATGTATACCATCAAAACGGGAATACATCTTTGGAGGCTTAAAATTATGAAAGTAACATTTTCCATTATAAAAGCTGACGTAGGCGGATGGCCGGGTCATGCATTGGTTCATCCAGACC
>MUGC01000029.1 GCA_002900535.1 Thermoplasmata archaeon M9B1D
CATTTCATCAAGAATTGATTCAAGTTCAATTGTGTTATTTTCAGTTGTGTTAAATCCAAGTCCTATTAATACTTGTACAGCCATTTCACCTTTTAATATATTTATTAATAATGCTTTTTCAAGTTGCAATAGTCTTATTTCTGATCCTAGTGAGTTATTCATTACTTCAATTTCTTTTTCTGTTTCATTTACTGTATCATTTTCTGGGGAATCTTCTTCAGCTTCGTCTGCATATACTATTGATGATATTGAGATCAATAATACAAGCACGACTAATAGACTAAATATTTTTTTCATATTTTTACCCCTTTTTTTTTATGCCATTTAATAATGGCGTTAATTTAAAATTTGGATGAAACAACTTATATATTTTCACCGGAAAAGAGTGGAACATGCCGGAACAAATAAAAAAATTAGGTTTTTTTAAGTCTAATTAAATTAGACATGCCGATTTGTTCTTTTTCTATTAAGCCTTTAAGCTCAAGTCGTTGTATATTTCTTGATACCGCGGCTTTAGGTATGTTTAATTGTTTTTGTATATCGGTTTGTGTTAAGGGTGTTTTTTTATCTATCAGTAGGTTCATAATTTGCTTTTGTCTTTGGTTTAGACCCTTAAAATCGTAACCATCTTGTATTAGGTTTTGGGTTTTTGCTTTTTCTTTTAAATAAATTCCAAAAAGAATAGCTATTAAAATGATTATAATTGTTATTAGAAATATAAATATAGGGTCAAATTTGATAGATTCTTCATCTGTTAATTTTCCAATTTGGTATTGAATCTGTATGGAAAACAATTCATTTTGTCCAAAACCGTTAATGATTAGATTACCTTGTTCATCTTCAATTTGAATAAAACCTGAAGATTTTATGTAATTTATTGATGAACCCTGGGGTAAGGTGAGAACATATACAAAATCAGTAAAAATTTCGTTTTTTGTTATATTTAATAGCCAATAGCTTTGTTTTTTTGATGTGTAAATCTCTGTATTTTTTGCTAGTAGATCAGGATGGTTGGTAGTACCGTCTATTGTTACAAAACCATATGAGTCTACATCTATTTTTAAGTCTGCGTAGTAGTCTTGTGCAGATGTTGATGGTAAATAGATTATTAAAATTAATAGAGTACAAAGAAATATTTGTTTATATGCCTTAGTTGATACCATTCTAGATTCCTTTAGATATTTTAAAAAGAATTAATAAAGTTTTAGTTAAAAAAATTTGTATTTGACATAACTGTTTTTTTTCATTGTTTATTTTTAAAGGGTCAGACCATTCGTTTTCAATTCTTTGACTATTAGCTGTATTAAAAACATAAGTATATTTCTCTTCTGAAAACACAATAGTTAGATTTATATCTTATATCCTGCATTATTTTATGGGGATTTATATATTGAAAAATTATCAAATAAAAAGAATAGCGGTATTATTTATTGCAATAGGGTTTTTGGGAATAGGTTTTTTACCAGTAATAAGTACTAGTAATATTTTATATGATCAGAAAAATACGTTAATTGGGCTTGAATATGCGGAAAAAGTTGCGGAAACAAAAATCTATTTGAGCGGTTTATCGGATTATTTTATTTTAGAGGAAATTGAAATCAAAAAAGTCGATGATCCTTTTATGTATGTATTTTTATTAGACCCACAGGGGTATATTGTAGTACCTGCTAATAGTAAACTTCCGCCAGTTATTGCTTATTCTTTTGAAAATGAATTTGGGACTATATCTGGAGAAAATGTTCTATTGCAGTTGCTAAAAGCAGATGTTTCTAGTCGAATTGATAATATAGGTTTAATCTCTGAAAATATAATCAAAGATCGTAATGATCAATGGCAAAAATACTTAGGTCTTGTGAAAATAAATCAACAAAGTTCTGCGTTAAAAGTGGGTCCTTTACTTGATACTAAATGGAGTCAAAATGCTCCATACAATAATTTTTGTCCTATTGATTTAGATAGTGGAACGCGTAGTGTCGCTGGATGTCCTGCAGTTGCTATGGCTCAGATTTTAAATTATCATAGAACAACTCAGAATGTTCATTTTAGCGATGAGGATGACTATTTACATAATTATGCAGGAAATAGATATACAATTGATGATGACTGTGAAGAATATGATTTTCCTTCTTTTCCAGAGCTCAATACTTATCTTGATACTCTTCAATATCATTATGAAAATGAGATACAGTTAACAGATGATGATAAGGCAGCAATTACTTTTGCTTGTGGAGTTGCTGCTAAACAGGTTTATAATCCAGCTGGTTCTGGTACCTGGGGTGTTAATCAAGCGTTTAAGGCTTATCAGCGTTTTAATTTTGAAGGTGTAGAACTTTTAACTGATGAACCTGATTTGTATGATCGGCTTCAAGCAAATATAATGGAGGGGTTTCCTGCTCATATTGCTGTAGTTAATGAAGCATGGACTTCTGGTCATAACATGGTTGTAGATGGCTATGATGATGGTTATTTTCACATAAATTTTGGATGGGGCGGCACATATGATGGATGGTATATGTTGCCTGAAGAACTACCATACGAACTAACAGTACTTGAAGGAATAATTGTTGATATTAATTCTCATAGTCAAAGTGGGGGCCTTGAAGGAAGCGGTGTTTTAAATTGGGTTGATGTTTCACCTAATTCAACGGTCAGCGGAAGTTTTATAATTAAAAATAATGGTAGTGCTGGGTCATTACTTGACTGGGAAGTTAGTTCTTGGCCAGAGTGGGGGGAATGGGCTTTTATACCAGGTTTTGGAGAGAATTTAAAACCAGAAGATGGAGAACTAACAATTAATGTAGAGGTTATTGTGCCAGATGAAAAAAATACACATTTTGCTGGTTCTATAAAAGTTGTTAATACTGATAATAGTTCAGATTATATTTTGATACATATATCGCTAAACACTCCAAAGAGCTTTACACTAAACTATATAATTCAAAGATTCCTAGATGAACATCCAATTTTTTCGTGGTTATTTAGAAATTTACCTATTATCTGATTGTGAAATAATAACTAAAAGTAGTATTCAATATTATTTATGATAGTTTATTATAGTTAAAAAGTTATCATGTGTTAATTTGGGAGTTATAAGTTATGAAAAAAATATTATTAGTTTTGATTTCAGTGTTATTGGTTGTTACTGGCAGTGTTTCTGGAACGATTGTTACTACTGTTAGTAATAATTTAACAAGTGCTGAAGAAGATACTTTAGAATTTATTATTTCTTTTCCAGATTTAGATGAATATGAGTTTGTAAGCTTAGATTGTGGTAATAGAATAGAAATCAAAGATTTTGGTTATTTGATGGTTCCTGGTGAACCAATGCTTCCAGTTAAAAATTATTTTTTTGCTTTACCTCCTGGTGCTAAGTTAAATTCCGTTGATTTCATTATAATTAGTTCAACTCGATTAGAAGGAACCTATGATATTGCCCCGGTTGAGCCTTTTATTTATTTAGATGTACAAGATTCTGATGAACAAGAGAAAATAATTCAAGAATGGGAGAATAATTATCAAAGTACTTATTCATCAGATAATCCTTATCCTGAGAAAAATTGGATGGTATGTGGTTCTGGTACTCTTAGAAAATACTCATATGTATCTGTTTCTGTTTGTCCTTTTGTATATAATCCAAAATCAAAACAACTAAGTTACTATAACTCTGTAAAATTAATAATCAATTATCAAATATCAGAAAGCATTTATTCTTCAAAAATGAATGCAGATACTATTGCAGATGAAAAAGCATCTAATCTTTTTTATAACTATGAAAGTGTGAAAGATTTATACAAACCAACTAGTAATCTTATAGGTGTGCTGCAGGATTCATATGATTATGTGATTATTACTAATGATGAACTTAAAAATGCGATTTATTTCTCTGATTTCATTAATTGGAAATCGTCTCTTGGTTATAATATAAGGTTTGTAACAATAACAGATTCTCTAATAACTGATCAACCTGGTGTTGATCTTGCTGAGCAGATCCGCAACTTTCTAAGAGAATACTATGTTACTTGGGGTATTAAATATGTTTTAATTGTCGGTGATTACGCAACTGTTCCTATGAGGTATTGTTCTCCTGATCCTAACTCGCTTGGTGGTACTGTTCCAACTGACGCGTATTATGCGGATTTATCATATCCTGATAGTGAATCTTGGAATTCAAATGATGATAACTATTATGGTGTATATACTCAGGATAATCCTGATTTTGTACCTGAAGTTTATGTTGGACGTATCCCAACTAGTGATATTTCACGATTGATCTACACTCTTGACAAACTTGTGTCTTTTGAACAGGACACTGGTAGTTGGAAAAATAATGCCCTTATGGGTGGTGCTATGCTTTTTTATGCAAACGAGGATCATAACACAGACATAACTTTTGATGTTGATGGGGCTCGTATGGTTGATTATATAGAAAATGATCTGATGAATGGTTGGACAGTTAGTCACTATAGTGAATATGAAGGGCTTTCACCTTCAGTTTTTCCATTTGACCCTCTTACTGAGCAGGCATTTACATCTGACTGGAGAAATGGAGAGTATGCGGTTGTGAACTGGGCTGCACATGGTGCACCCGCTAGCATTGGGCGAGTTATTTGGAGTAGTGATGATGGTGATGGTATCCCAGAGAGTAATAATAATGAACTAACTTGGGGTAGTTTTCTAAGTACCTATTCCAACTTAGAAAATGATTATCCATCAATTGTTTTTGCAGTTTCATGTAATGTTGGTCGTCCTGAGCCTACACATGATGGAAACCTTGGAATTGATATGCTTACAAAAGAATCATTTGGATCAGCAGTAGCAGTTTGTAGCTCTACTCGTGGAGCAGCGGTTTCAGCTGACTGGGTTACTTCTCATTCAGGTGCAGAAGCACTATGTTACGAGTTTAATAATTATATGATAAATAATTCTTTAAAGCTTGGTGAGGCTCTTTTAGATTCGAAATCTTATGTTCATTACAACTTTGGATGGGATCATCCTTATGAATTTATGAATATGTATGATTATAATCTTTATGGTGATCCATCTATGATACGGGAAGGGGTTTCAAGTGGTGCGCCTAGCGCACCTGAGATAAATGGTCCAACATCTGGAAAAACTAGTGAAGAATATGATTATACTTTTTTATCAGTTGATCCAACTTATGATGATGTGTTCTACTATATAGAGTGGGGAGATGGAGAAATAGAAGAATGGGTTGGTCCTAACAATGCAGGTGAGCGAATTACATTAAGTCATTCCTGGAGTCAAAGTGGTTCTCATAGTATTAGAGCGAAAGCAAAAGATGAAAATGGTGAAGAAAGCGGATGGGCTACATTTGAAGTATCAATGTCAAAAAACAGATTTGTGTTTAGACTATTTTTTCTCAAATTTTTAAAGAATTTTATTTTTTAATATATCTATCAACAGGTAGTCGTAGTTAAATAAAAAATAGATATTTTAAATGCAGTTTAATTCCTGTTGGAAAAATATGAGTACAGGATGGAGAATTGAACACCCAGATAAAAAAGTTAAAAAATTAGATAATTCTTTTAAGCAGATTATAAAAAATTGGATAACTTTCTAGTATCTTAAATATCATTGAGCCCATTGTTATTAATTTATTTCTTGGCATAGAAACTTCAAGTGGGTCTGACCAATCACTGATAAGTCCATATGCATCTTTTGCTCGAACTTTAATTTGATAACTTCCTTGATTGCTCCAGGAATGGGTTGCACTACATGTTTCACCAGATTCATTTGGTCCAATCCAGTCACTATATGTACCATCATCCCAATCAAACCAATAATAAATATTATCATTATTTGGATCTGTTGTTATTGCATAATATGTATAATCTTGCCTTATCTTACCGCTAATTTCACCTGAAATAATAGGTTTTTCAGGTTTTCCTTGAACGTCAACTCCCTGTAAAACTAAAGATGGATCGCCATATAAATTGAAAGTATAAACATCGATATATTCCTCGTATGAATCCCAGCCATAGTAATAGTTGCAATAATATTTTGAATTATATAAAGCGTCACCAACTCTCTCCTGATTTATAATCATATTTTTATTAAACTCGTAGATGATTGAATCAGAGCCACCTGGATTTGAAGGAGTCCAGGTCATTGAACCATAAGGGCTTCGTGCAGAGGCAATAACTCCAACAGCTGCACCAATGGATGGGTTTGTCAACAGATCAATTCCAAGATTACTCTTACTATAAATTTCAGGACAACCAACATAACATGAAACAGCGGTAACAACTGAAGGGTAATCATCATCAAGGTCTGAATTTTTGTTGATAAAATCTGGCCAGCTAAGTTCTGAATCTTCTGGGATGTTATCACCATCATCAGTTGACCATATACAATGAGCTACTCTATCTGTCCAGCCGTGGCCTTGCCAATTAACTATTGAATATTGTCCATTTTTCCAATCTGAAATAAATGAATCTTCATTAAGCGCAGGCCAATCATAAACAGAGGTCTCCAAACCTTCTTTTTCACAATAATGGCTGACTGTCCAACCATCCATCAAATCATTTTCTATATAGTAAGATAAAACAGCTCCATCCATTGCAGGTAGTCCCTGGTTATTTTGATTTTTAAAATAAAAAAATGCGCCAGCGTTTAATGCATTTTTCTTCCAATCGTTTGTGTCTTGTTCGAAAGCAATTGTTTTTTCAAGAGTGTAAGTGATTCTTGCAGCATTATTTGTTGGTATCCGGCCAACTGCAACCTCTGGTTCAAAGTCTGGATTATCTTCTCCAAATTCTCCATAATATTTATCACCATCTAGGTCCCAACTTTCAGCATCCGAGTTTGAGAGATCTGCATAATAATAATCAGTGGGAACCTCACCGGCGGTGTAATCAAAAATATCAAATCTATGGTTGTTTGGATCAGGATAGCAATATCTCATAGGAATTTTTTCGTAGTTACCCACAATCAACACGTAATTAATGTCCCATAATGTGTAGTACTGTCTTAGAAAATTTCGTATTTGTTCAGCAAGATCAATTCCTGATTGATTTGTGATTTCACTATCAGTAATGTTTATGATTTTTATATTGAAGCCGATTGATTCTTTCCAATCTATAAATCCTGAGGATGTAATTGAGTTGATTAGGTCATCTGTTGTAATAATTATATAATTGTATGTTTGCATTGATTGTGTTCTAATATTTGGTAAACGATTTAAGCCATCACTTTCAACTTTTTGTTTTGTAATACTTTTATATGCATTTTGATCAAGATTATTTAGACATACTACATAGTTTACATCGGTTTTGAAATCTGTTTTTGTTGGTTCTATATTTAGAGTATTGCCTATTAAACTAAATGCGTTGAGTACAAAAACTGTTGCAAGTATTAAGGATAATATTTTTCTCATTTTATTTCCCCCAGAACAATATTAAATCAATTATTTGATATATTATATCTATGTTTGTTAGATATAACCCTGGATATTTATAATTTTTTGATACTATTTTATAATTGAGAGCAGACAAGAGAATGAAATTGTTAAATATATTGTTTCTACTGTAAAATCCTTTTAACTTTCTAGGTCTTGAGACCCATTGTTTTTATATTATTATTGCTCATAGGGTTTTTTAAGCTAAATTCTATATGATATATCATGTGGGGGTTTGATTTTGCAATTCATAAGAAAATAATTCTTTTATTATCTTTTTTATTATTTTTCTCTCAGTTTGTATCCGGTGGTTTACTTATTAAAAGCAATACGGTTTGTACTGAGAGTTTTAATGATCAATGGATAATTAGACCTATTGAGTTAACAGGTGATGGTAGTCTTTATATTGATACTGCAGTAGGAGTTGAAGATGAGTTTTTTGTTTCTTATTATGATCGTGATTTAAATTGTTTAAAAGTTGCATTTGTTCAAGATGATAATATAGTTATTGACATTGTTGATTCTGATGATGCTGTTGGTCTGTATTCATCTATAAAGGTTGATTCTAATAATAATTTACATGTTAGTTATTATGATTCGTTTAATGATGATTTAAGATATGCGTTTTGGGATGGGTATAAATGGAGTGTTGAAATAGTTGATTCATCTGGTGATGTGGGTTTATACACTTGTATAGATGTTGATTCTTTGAATCGTCCTCATATTAGTTATTATGATGCAAGTAACGGTGATTTGAAATATTGTTATTGGAATGGAGATAGTTGGTTTTTTGAAATTATTGCATATGAACAAGATGTTGGTTTGGCTACGTCTTTAGTGTTGGATTCAAATGATGTTGCTCGTGTTAGTTTTACTGATGATGCTGATAGTTTTTTATATTATGCTGAAAAAGTTGGTTTAAAATGGGAGATTGCTTTAGTTGATGATGATTGCAAGGTTTTTGGTTCTACATCTATTGATGTGGACAGTGATAATTTTGCACATATTTCTTATTTTGATGTTGGAACTTCAGTAGAGGATTGGAATTTAAAACATGCATATTATGATGGTAATTTTTGGTTTGATGAAATAGTTGATCCTGATTTACAATATTTTTGGAATGACTGGGGTGTATCAATTGTTGTTGATGATTTTGATAGAATTCATATTGGTTATTATTGCTGGTATAAATGGGATTTAAAATATGCATATAAAACCAATGATAGATGGAGTATTGAAACTGTTGAAAGTGATGGTGATTCTGGTGCTTACGCATCAATTATTCTTAATTCTAAGAATTACCCATTAATTGTTTATATGTCACGAAGTAGCCTTGAGCTTAAATATGCAGTAAAAATTCAGTATAGTCCTGATCCCCCAGAGGTGCCAATGGGTCCAAACAAAGGAAGACCAGGTAAAATTTATGTATTCGAAGCAACTGGTTTTGATTTTGATGGTGATAAAGTAAAATATGGATGGGATTGGGGTGATGGAAGCAGTGTTGAGTTTACAGATTTTTACAAAACTGGTGAAACTATTCAAGCTGAACATTCATGGGATGAAAAAGATGTATATAATGTAAAAGTGAAAGTAGTTGATACAAATGGATATGAAAGCGATTGGTCAGAGCCTTTGAAGCTTCCTATATCTAAAACTAGAAACTATGGAATGTTTACAGTTTTAGAACAAATAATTCATGCAAAAAAACTACCTATAGCAAGAACTATGGTTGCAGAGATTGTAATTAAAATATTATCATCAATTGGGCCGAACTCATAACGTTCAAAAACTGATGCGACAATTGCTGCCAGAACACCCCAAATCGCGAGACCCTGTATACTTGAGAAACTTGCTAAAAAATACCCGAGTGGTATACATACACCTGCCATGTAGATGTTTCCAATTGGGTGTTTATGTCTCTTTTTGAAAGCAAAATTTCTAACAATACCTGTGATACCATCACCAAACGCGATAAAAGCAGGAGGAATCACCGCGATCCAAGGATCATTAAAAATAGTCCATAAAATGAAAATTGCTATAGCCCACATGAAGCAGAAACTTACATCGTTAAAATCTTGTTTTGTCTGAAACCAATAAAGAATTCTACCAGACAAGTGAAACAAATACATAAGAATTGATAAAAGAACACCAGCAAATATTGGGTACCAGGGGCTATCAAATGCAAATGGTACAGCTAGGACAACTACGCCACCTGCGAAGATGTGAATGATTTTACGGTTGTAATAAATAGCTACGTTTCTTTTAATTCTTTTTCTTATTAAATAATCATAAATGTATTTAGTGAGTAAAATAACTCCAAACGCATAGAATGCAAGTATTACAACCCAGAAAAACTCGTTTTCTAGTAGGACCTCAAGCATTGCCCCCGTTATTAGTTCCTCTTATTTAAAACTAGCAGGTATATAAATTAGATATAGAAAATTATATAAAACATAGTTAAATGCAGAAAGATAAATATAAAAAATAAAAACTCCAAATTTTAAGGAGGAAAAATAGTATGAATGGAAAAGTAAAATGGTATAATGCAAGAAAAGGATACGGGTTTATAGAAAGCGATGACGGGAAAGATATTTTCGTACATAGATCATCCGTACCTCAAGGAACCTTCCTCAACGAGGGAGATAGTGTAGAATTTGAAACAGAAGAAACCGATAAGGGAGTAAAAGCAGTAAATATTAAAAAATTA
>MUGC01000246.1 GCA_002900535.1 Thermoplasmata archaeon M9B1D
TTTTAAAAGATATTGACGAGGAGTTTCTACAACATAACTATATTGATCGAATGATAAACAGAGTAAATGAAAAAGTTGAAAACCAATATTACGAAGGAAAAACAGAATTTTGGAAACCAATCTGGGAATCAGGTGAAAAAAAACCGGTGTGGAACAAAGATCCAACTGAGGAAATGACAAAACTTGGTTGGCTGCAACAAGGACCAACAAAGGGTAAATGGTTTTATCGTGCACAGGCAACAGCTATAATGAAAACAATGGAAAAAATAGCAATAGATGAAGTTTTAAAACCACTTGGTTTTGAAGAAATAATCGAATCACATATTGTCCCATTTGATATATGGCTTAAAACAGGACATCTTGAAGGAATGCCCGGTGAAATCTATTATGTTGCAGAGCCAGCAAGTAGAGATACACAAAAATGGGAACATTTTATTGACCTAACAAAAATTACAAAAGAAATTCAAATTGATGAACTTAAAAAGAACCTTAGTACTCCCACAGCAGGCATTTGTTACGCTCAATGTCCTCTTATTTATTGGAGTTTTAAGGGTAAAACTATTTCAGAAGAAAGCCTTCCGGTTCTAATTTACGATAAAACTGCAATTTCAAGCAGATATGAATCTGGTGGCCGTCATGGAATAGAAAGAGTCGATGAGTTCCACAGAATAGAGCCAGTTTACATAGGAACACGTGAGCAATTACTAAAGCTCCGTGATAAAATGCTTGAAAGATACAGGATTGTATTCAACAAAATCTTTGATCTTGAATGGCGTATGGCATGGGTTACACCATGGTACATGCAACAAGCTGGAAAAATTTCAGATGAAAGCAATCAAGATACTGGCACAATTGATTTTGAAGCATATATGCCATATCGCGGAGATAGAAAAAAATCAGAATGGCTTGAGTTTCAGAATTTAAGTATTCTTGGCGATAAATACATTAAAGCCTTTAACATAAAAGCACAAAAAAGCACACTTTGGAGCGGATGCTCGGGAATTGGGCTTGAAAGATGGACTACAGCTTTTCTTTCTCAAAAAGGACTTGATCCAAAGAAATGGCCAGAAGGGTTTAAAAAATACCTTCATACACTACCAAAAGGTATTGATTTTTTATGAAATTTTTATGACTCAAAAAAACTTAAGTGAATACAAAAGAAAATATGATGTTAACAAGCATCACGCATAGGCAGGATCAGTTCTTTTAACAGTTTTAGCCGCAATTAGAGGTTTTTTTGAAATATCAAACATAAAAATAGATGATAGAATAATTATTGCAATTGGAATGATTCTAGTATTTTACATTTTAATTGATGCTATTCTAACTTACAAATATAGATCTGGACTTCTAGTTGAACAGAAAATTGTAGAAGTAAATATAAAAACAAATAATATTGAAAGGGAAAAACTAAAAATCGAAAAGAAAAAACAAAAGCAGAAGCAAAGAAAAATGCAAAAAAATAATTTTGAAAAAAATCGTTAAATACGCCTGCTGAATAACACATATATTTTTTAATAAATTAAGTTTGTATATCCTTTAAAAGATTTCACATTAGAAAATACTTATAAATAAGAACTCTATCCCACTCCGATGGCTAAAAGAAGAAAAGAAAAGGATGAAGATGAGGATAAACCCTTTAAAATACCAAAGTTTGATGAACAGGCATTCATAAAACGTGAACGGCGCAACATAAAGACAACATTTATTGCATTTCTTTTCGCATTTTTAATGGCTTTTGTTTGTTTTGGTTTCTGGGCGCTAATGGGAAGTAATTCAGCTTTTAGATGGCCGCTTGTACTCCTCGTTTTTATTGCAAATGCAGTATTCATAAAATATCTTTTCTTAAGATTTAATATTGATCTTACTGATTTTACTAAGAAAAACTGGTTTGTAACATATGCTGTATATTTTTTTACCTGGCTACTTATATTTATTGTGATTGTTAACCCACCGTTTTATGATGATGAACCTCCTTTAGTTGAGGTTGTTGCTTTACCTGGTGTTCAGGAGCCTGGTGGCAATATTACAATAGTTGCAAAAATAACGGACAATAAAGGCATAAATACTAATGATATTTCGATGGTTATAACTGATCCTGATGGTAATACTACATCTTTGGAACCTGATGTTTTTGAATTTGATAATACTATTGTGAAATATGTTTTTCAAAACCCTGATGATATACTTGATGAATTTCAATATGAACTTACAGTAAAAGATGTAAGTGGTATAGAGACAAAAAAATCAGGTATTTTTTCATATGATGAGTATGCAATTGAAGTTGCTTCATATCGTTTTGAAAATCTTACTCATAATGATGATATTGAAATTGATGTAGATGAAGATGTAAGCACTGAAAATTTCAGAGTATATTATACACTAAATAAGAAATAAATGTAAACAGAAAAAACCCTCAGATTAAGGATGAATATGAAACTTCTCCAGTATATGAGGGTTGGGTCGAAGACGCTGATTTTACTATGAATGCTTATGTTGAAGTAATACATTATTTTACGAATATACCTAAAAAATACAACAATACGATACAAGATTCAGAGACATATAATTTTACTACTACTGAAGACTCAAAAATAGGCGATGATCTTCCCCCGGTTGAATACAACTGGACAATATCTAATCAGCCAGATAATGTTTTAAATTATAAACTTCCATTCTATAGATTTGTACAAGTGCCAGGTTTTGAAGCAATCATAGTGATAGCTGCATTAGTAATCGTTGTTTTAATCTTCAAACGTAAAAAGAAAGATGAAAAGAAGTAGGAAATGAAAGAGTTATCAGAATTCTGTAAAGAACTTAAAAAAGATTTTACCCCAAGAATTAAAGATACAAAAGAACCTGTAAGTTTTTGGTCTGAGAAAGACATTCTAAACAAAAAAGTTGTGGATGCTTTTGTAATAATCCTAAGAACTAGAGGATGTTCTTGGGCTCTTAAATCAGGTTGCTCTATGTGTGGGTATTTCAATGATAGCATCTTTA
>MUGC01000247.1 GCA_002900535.1 Thermoplasmata archaeon M9B1D
TTATAATTCACTTATTATTTGTACAGGAGCAAAGCCATTTATTCCACCTATAGAAAATATTAATGTCGATGGTGTTTTTGTTGTTAGAACAATTGATGATGCTAAAAAAATTTTATCCAAGATTAAAAATAGCAAAAATGCGACGATTGTAGGTGCAGGACTTATAGGCCTTGAAGTTGCAGACAATCTTAGAAAAAAAGATATTAATATTACAATTGTAGAAGCCTTACCAAGAATTCTTGCAAATAATCTAGATGGGGATATGGCAGAAATTGTTGCAAATCAAATTCCAAATGAAATCAAGATTTTAACAAATCATGTTGTAACAAAAGTTGAAACATCAAATGATAAGATAAAAAAGGTCTTAATAAAGGATAATACTTCAGGTGAAATAAAATCAGTCATTACAGATTTTCTGGTACTCGCAACAGGTACAAAACCTGAAGCAACTCTTGCAAAATCTATAGGCTGCAAAATTGGAAAAACAGGTGGCATTATTGTAAATAAAAAATGTGAAACTAGTATAAAAGACGTTTACTCTGTTGGCGATTGTACTGAATATGTTGATTTTGTAACTGCAAAACCAACTTTAATTGGCCTTGGAAGCATCGCCGTCAAGCAGGCAATAACCGCAGGTACAAATGCTGCAGGTGGAAATTATGAACTTTTAAAAGGATTTTTAAACACATCAACTTCAGAGTTTTTTGGAATTGAAATAGCAGCAGTTGGTCCAACATTAAATACAATTGAAAAAAATTTTTCTGTTGTAACTGGTCGATTTAATGGATCTTCTCTCCCAGAATATTTCCCTGGTGGTAGACCTATTTCAATAAAAATTTTAGTGGATCAATACACTGGAATGATTATGGGTGCACAAGCAGTAGGTAGTAATGCAGCGCAGAGAATAAATACATTTGCTTGTGCAATTCTTGGAGAGCTTGATGTCGAAACAATGCGAAAGCTTGAAACAGCATATGCGCCACCTATAGCTCCAACCTTAGATGCTATAACTCTAGTTTGTGATATTGTCTCTATAAAACTTTCTCGTAAAAAATAGATTAGTATGAAAATTTTACACCTTGCAGATACGCATCTTGGCTATTCCGCCTACCGTAAAGCAACATTCGATGGTATAAACCAGCGTGAAATGGATGTTTATAAAGCTTTTGAACAATTTGTAGATTATGCTGTTAATATAAATCCTAATCTTGTTATTCACGCAGGAGACTTATTTGACAATGTTCGTCCTAATAACAGAGCTATTTCTTTTGCAATTGATCAGCTTAATCGTCTCTCAAAAAAACAAATCCCTGTTGTTTTAATTGCAGGAAATCATGAACATCCTAAGCTTCGTGAAACAGGACATATATTCAAAGTTTTTGATCACATTGAAAACGTTTATCCAATTTATAAAGAAAAATATGAAAAACGGGAATTCAAAATAAAAAATGAAAAATTAATTGTCCATGCCATTCCTCAATGTAAAAGTAAAAAAGAATATGATGCAGAGCTTAAAAAATTAAAACCATTAGATGCAGACTATAACATTTTTACGTCACATGGTTCAGTTAATGGTGTTAAAAATTTTTACATGAATGAGTTTAATGAACTAATTTTACCGGCAAGAACATTAAGCAAAGATTTTGACTATATCGCACTAGGCCATTTTCATAAATATACAAAACTTTCTGAAAATGCTTTTTATTCCGGCTCAACAGAAGGGCTTAGTTTCACAGATGCAGGAGAAAAAAAAGGATTTATAGAGTTACAATTAAAAAATAAAACTCTTAGCACTAGCTTTATTGAAATTAAAACGCGTCCTATGGTAGATGTAAAACCAATTAAATGCTCTAGTTTAAAACTTGATGAAGTTATGAAAAAAATAAAAAAAACAGTTCAAGAAATAAAACCCCAAGAAAAAACAGTAAGACTCACTCTTGATGAAATACCTGCACACATATATAGAGGTCTTGATTTTAATGAAATAAGAAAACTTACAAGCAACGCCATCCACTATGAAATAAAAGCAAATATTTTAAAAGAAGAAGGTAAAAAACCTATAGGCTCTTCAAAAATTGGTGCGCTTTTAAACGAATTTAAATACTATGTTGAATCACAAAAAATCAAAGAAAAAGAAATCATCTTAGATCTCGGGATTGGATATATAGAAAAAATAGAATCAATAGAAGAAAAGAAATAATGATACTAAAAACCTTAAATATTCGAAACTTTAGAAAATTCAAAAGCATCATGATAGAATTTCCAGATGGTGTAACTGGAGTTGTAGGCTTAAATGGTGCTGGAAAAAGCACAATTTTTGAAGCAATAGCATGGGTTTTGTATGGATCTGTAGCGGCACGTACCTCGTCTGATCAAATAAAACGTCAAGC
>MUGC01000248.1 GCA_002900535.1 Thermoplasmata archaeon M9B1D
TTTACTTAGTTATCTTTTTATTTAGATATAATATGACATTGTGCAGAGGCTTATAAATGGCAAACAAAAAAGAAAAAAAGAAGAAGGATAACAAAGAAAGCAAATTTGTATATAAGAAAAAAACTGCTTGGGAGATTTTCACAAATGAGCAAATTAAAAAATCATTTGATTTTTGTATTGACTATAAAAAATTTCTTGATTGTGCAAAAACTGAAAGAGAAACAATATCTTTTATTAATAATTCAGCAAATAAAAGTAAGAAAAAAATATTTATTAACCATGGTAAATCTGCGGCAATAGTTATCCCTGGTAAAAAACCATTAAGCGATGGCATTCGAATTGTTATTTCCCATGTTGATTCACCGCGTCTTGATCTTAAACAAATACCACTTTTCGAAGAACCTTCTAGTAATGTTACGCTTTTAGAAACTCATTATTATGGTGGTATAAAAAAATTCCAATGGGTCGTAATACCTCTTGCAATACATGGTGTAATTATTAGAAAAGATGGTAAAAAAATTACTTTTACATTGGGTGAAAATGAATTAGATCCTGTTTTTTCTGTACCTGATTTGTTACCTCATTTATCTCATAAAGTTCAAGATACTAAAAAACTTGAAGATGCAATAGCAGGTGAAAGCCTTGATATACTTATCGGTAGTCAGCCTGCTAAGGGTGATTTTTCTGAAAAAATAAAAACAGCGATACTTGATAAATTAAACAAGGAATATGGCATTACAGAGGAAGATTTTATTTCTGCTGAACTTGAAATGGTACCTGCATTTAAAGCACGTGATATGGGATTTGATAGATCTTTAATTGCAGCTTATGGTCAAGATGATCGTGCTTGTGCATATACTTCATTTAGAGCTATCATGGATTTAAAAAACCCTAATTATACCTCTATTGGATTGTTTGTTGATAAAGAAGAAATCGGCTCCGAAGGAAATACAACAGCACAAGTTACAACTTTTTTGAGATCTATTATTAAAAAAATTGATTCGACAGTAGATGTTGATAGTGTGATGCTGAAATCAAAGGTTATTTCTGCTGATGTAAATGCTGCAGTAACACCCAATTATACCGATGTTTTTGAACTTAAAAATGCATCTACATTAGGCCATGGTGTTGTTATGAGTAAGTTTACAGGACATGGTGGAAAGTATTCAGCAAATGATGCAAGCGCTGAATACGTTGCAGAAATAAGAAATCTATTAAACAAAAATAAAATTCCATGGCAAACAGCAGAGCTAGGTAAAGTTGACAATGGTGGCGGTGGAACAGTCGCTAAATATTTTAGCCGCCTTGGTATGGAAGTAATAGATTTGGGTCCTGCTGTTATGAGCATGCATTCACCATATGAAGTCACAAGTAAAGTAGATATTTATTCATCTTATCTTGCTTATCTTGCTTTTCTAAAAAGTTAAAAATTCTTAGAAGAATTTTTCTTTTACTTGCTCAAATGCTCCCCTAAAACCATTGTTATTATTACCTTTACAATAATTTGGATCGCATGGCTTATCAAGCTTATTAGCAACTGGAAAACCTGCAAGACGCAACACAGGTCTTGTCGATTTTTTACCATGTTTCCAACGTGCATAAAACCAATGGGCAAATAAAAATAATGGTCCAACAATTTTTTGCATATCTGGTGCCCAGAAATCAATATTGTTTCTCCAGCAACGTGAAATTACTTCCCATTGAAGTTCTGTAAGATTTTCTAGGCTTGTACGTCGACAATTTCCAAGAACCGCTTCTTTTAAAGGTATAAACAATACTGGAGTGTAAAACATTTTGGCATTATTTGCACGAAGATCATCGATTAAATTAATTGTGGCAATTACATCATCTTCTGTTTCATCAGGCTGTCCAGTCATTATAGTACAAAGGGGCCACCAGTCATAATCGTTTAAATGTCCGATTCCTTCGATTACAATTTCTGGCCAATTATCAACACTAAATGGTAGTGCTTTTCCTTTCATATGTTCTTTCATCAGCCTAACACTACCACTTTCGATTCCCATTTCAACAGATATAAATGGTTTTTTGTACAAGGGGCTAGTATTTGGATTCCACTTTGTTTTTTCAATAAGAATCGGAGTTAGTTCATCAAGAAGTTTTTTATCATAAAGAACTGGGGCAGGATGTGTTCAACACCAGGATATGATGCAATAGTTTTGTAAAGTTTTGTAACTTCTTTACGGTTTGGAATAAAGTTCTTATAACATTTATATAAGAAAATATCTTCTGTAACAGTAAATATTGAATTAGTGCCACCCTTGATGTTAACTTCAATTTCTTTCATAATATGTTCAATGGGAAAACTATAACGCGTTCGCATCGTTGGGCTGCAGAAATGACACCCTCGCCCACAGCCACGCATTATTTCAACCATTCCGTAACTTGCGGCTTTTTTTATTAGAGCTACATTTTTCCTATCAGGCTTTTTTCCTACATAATAACTTGGAACTTGCTCGTCATTCATAAGCCGTCTGAAAACAGATATTAAATCGCTTTCACCTTCACCTTGAAATAGCACATCTATTCCAAGTTTTTCTTGTGCGTCTGCTTCTGCAACTTGCCATGAACCTTGGCCACCAACAATAACCTTTGGTTTATATTTCTGAATTGCAGGGTGTGTTACTAGTTTTTCAAATTCAAAGGCGTTGAGCGCCTCACCACCGAAACCAATAAGGGAGTTATACGTAGTTGAAACATATGCCAGACCCATAGGGTCCATAGTTGAAATTCCAACAACTTTAGTTTTTTTACCTATGAATCTATCAAGTTGATCGTAATGTACAGTAACAACATTATCTTCCCCAAATTCATCGATTAACATTGACTCAATTTTTCTAAGTCCATATATCGTTCTTTGTGCAGTACCATCCTCATTTATTGTAAGATTATTCATATAATTTCTAAGTGCATATCCTGAAAGTTTCTTTGGAAAAGTGCAAATAAATGCAGAAAATGGATTGTTATCATACTCATTTGCTTCTGCTCTGGATGCTGCAAGAACAATTGGTACACCATCGATTTTTTCTTCATCATTCATATTTAGTCAGCTCTGCATTTAATTTGTTTTACATATTTTTTTAAAAACAGGGTCTTTTATTGTTTCTTCTATTCTTAGTAAAAATTCTTTCCAAGAAATGGTATTCCATGACCATTTGATCATATCTTTTTTATGAAGTGATAAGATTTTTAAAAAACTCTGCCAGTTGTATCCCATAGCTTTCAGTGGTTTTGACCATCCTCCCTCTTTCCATAAGTAACTTGGTAATTTGTTTCCAAACCATACAGTTAGCGAATCTATTTTTAATCCTATATTTTTTTTATGTTTTTTGAATTGGTCTTTTAATATTTTCGGTTCCGGTGGTATCGACAGATTCATCTAATTGTACCCCCTATACATAGTACATGGGGGATTAATTAAAAATAGTGTATTTAGATTTTTATAAATATTCAAGAACAATCTCATAACTTTTTCAATTTTTTTTTTTAACTAATATATGAATATAAAAAATTAAAAAAGAGAAAAACTATATTTTTTTTAAGTCTTTTCAATCATGTTTTTAATACAACCTGGATCTGAAGCTAAAAAATTACCTGTGTAACCATATGCTCGCGCTCGGCATCCACCACAGAAATACCTGTAATCACATCGACCACAATTTCCTTCTAATATGTCTTTGTTTCTTAAACCATTAAGAATTGGGTTAGACCTCCAAAGTTTTTCAAAACCATCATCCTTTATATTACCTATTTTTAAAGGGAAGAAAACACAGGGTTCAATATCACCATTTGGTCGTATGGCACAATAAAGTCTTCCACATCCGCATCCACCAATAAACTCTGCAAGATTTACAAGCTTACCTGATAATTCCGGGTTGGCAAAATGAGTAGGTACAATTTTTTTATCAAGTCCAATTTCTGCCTGTAACGCAACACGTGCAAATTGTGGAGCAGTTGTTAAAACATTTACTTTACCACCATTTTTTAACCTCGTCCATAACATTTTAAGCAGTTCTTCTCTTTCTAGGGGTGTTAAATCGTTTTCTGATATAAATTCTCCTCGACCTGTTGGTATAAAGTTATAAATCATAAACCAGTTAACACCAAGATCCTCGCATAAGTCAATAATCTTAGGAATCTCCTCATAATTGTAATGGGTTGCAGTAGTAGCAATGTTTACAAAAAAACCTTCATCTACACAATTATGAATACCAGAAATAGTTTTTTCATACACGCCTTTTATACCACGGAAACTATCATGAAGTTTTGCAGAAGCTCCATCAAGACTAATTTGAACAAAACTAACACCTTTTTCTTTCATCTCACCAGCTTTCTTTTTTGTAATCAAGGTACCATTTGTAGCAACAGCAACATACATACCTTTATCGTTTGCATAACTAGTTAGTTCAAGAATATCCTTCCTAATAAGAGGTTCTCCACCTGAAAATGATACAATTGGAACACAAGCACGGGCGAGTTTATCAATGCATTGTTTTGCTTCTTTTGTTGTCAACTCATCCTGAAGAGGTTTACCAGCGTTAGCATAACAATGTTTACATTTAAGGTTACAAGCATACGTGATATCCCAAACAACTAAGAAAGGGGCACCTGTGATAAATGGTCTATGTACACCAAAATGCGCAATACCAGTTAACACACTAGCTAGACTTTTTCTCCAAGAAGGATGAGAAAATTGTTCTTTCAACATCTCGGATGATACGCCAAATGTTTTACTACCTGTTTTCAAAACACCGCTAATAACTTTTTTAGCGAGTTTACATTTAACACATGCATCCTTACGATCACCTACATATAATTCTAAGGCTACCTCAACACGATTTTTCCCACAAGTTTCACAAAAACCAAAACCCGATAAAATCTTACGAGTAATAGGATTGCCAATAGTGTAACTTAATATTTGGAATGCATTCGTGGTCTCCAAATATACCTCTCCCTCAAATCATTTATTAGCTTTAACAGTATCTATCTAATTGTATAAGTTTTTATTGTATTTAAATAATATTGCTGTATTGAGTTTTGCATATACAAAACTAATAGAAAATGGTGATTTTATAGGTAACATTTGTTAATAACTTTCAGTATATAAAACTATAAATAATCCAAAATACTTACAAAGAATTTACAAAGGAAAATTATTATGCCAAAAAGCTCAAAAGAAAATATCGAGAAGGACAAAAAGATTATTATATCCGAACTTGAAAAAAACTCTAATAGGAGTGTTAATGAAATTGCTGATAAATTGGGTTTTTCTCGTCAAAAAGTATGGAGGATTATAAAAAATCTTGAAGAAGATCAAACAATCTGGGGTTATACAGCAATTCTTGATGATGATAAAGTAGGTCGAAAAAGATTTTGTATTCTCCTTAAAAAAGCACCTGTTAAAACAACAGAAGAATCACTGAATAAAGTAATCACTAGAGAATTAAGACAGGTAGCAAATAAAAATGGAGTAAATCTTGAAAGTACTTATTTTTTTCATGGTTTATATGATGGGCAAATATGCGTAACAGCAGAGAACGTAATCCAGGTGAAAAGATTTATAGCTGATATGGAAAAGAAAATGGGAGCAGAATATTTTCAAAAAACAGATATATTGGAAATGTTGGTCCCTATTCAAGTGAGAGGTTTTAATAATCCTAACTTAGAAAAATTAAAAGATTATTTTTAATAGATTAGTTACAGCTCTACTTTTTAACAATATGTTGAAAAAGCTTTGCTTGTTAATTACTTAAAAATAATGAATAAACGTGCAAAAAATAATGAATAAACGTGCAGAAATTAGAATTTACGTGCAGAGTAATTAAAATTAAATAATATAAAAAAAGAATTGAATTTTTCTAATTATAGAAAAAATAATAAAAATTATGGAGAATTTATTGTGTTTTATCCGGAAGTTTATCTGGCAGACTGATAAATGCATTTATTTAAAGAATCACTCCAATTAGTATTATAATAAATCCTATTAAAATTATTACAGTTGCTGCACCTATAAGAAAAAGAAACCCCGTTGTATTAAATCATTTCACATTTGTAAGTTCACCGATTTTATCATAACTTTTTTTAAGAAATATTGCACTAACAATCATTAAAATCCATAATATGGCTAATGCAACTAAAATACCTGTTAATAATAGTTGTATAGTATCCCAAACTGCCAAGCTCTTTCAGGTTACAGATTAAGAGCAAATTTCCTTAAAAAAATGGTTGCAAAACCCAATGAGTTTATCAGTACGAACCAAGACGCCATCCAATATGTCTTTGACTATTTCTCCTTTAAATACTTTTCGTCATTGAATTGCCTCATTCGAAAGGTTATTCGAAAGCTTCTTTTTCAATGGTTTCCTTTATGATTCTTTTAAGGGCTTGTTTTCGTTCCTGGATTGTATCTTTTTTAGCTTGTTCACGAAGCTTGATATGCATACGAGCATGTTCATTGTGTTTCATTGGTGGAAGCTTATTGGTGCCTTTTTAATGGCATTATCTGTCGTCGTAACAGCTAAAAGGATCATGAGATAAATTTTTTATTTAAAAACTTTTAATTATTGTGCAAAATGGGTATTTATTGTGCAATTCACTTCGTGTCATGTTTTATTGTACAAAGCCGTCAGACCCTTAATTTTTAAGATAAAACATGAGAAAACTATAAATATGAGTTCCTTATTGTCGTTTAAAAGCATATCGATAAATATATAAATAATGAAAGGGGGACTGTGCCAATATGATGCCAAGTGCAAAAAAGAAAAAAGAAAAACCAAGCATTGAAGAAATTACTAAATGTCCACAATGCGGTGGTACTCATTTAACAAAGGATTATTCTCGTGCAGAGCTTGTATGTGAAGATTGTGGTTTGGTAATAGATGAAGATTTTATAGATCATGGACCAGAATGGAGAGCATTTGATTCGGACCAAAGAGAAAAACGTGCTCGTGTTGGAGCCCCAATGACATATACTATTCATGACAAGGGTCTATCAACTATGATTGGTTGGAAAAACCGTGATTCATATGGTAAATCTATTCCAACTAGAAACCGTGCACAACTATACAGACTTAGGAAATGGCAGAGACGTATTAGAATTAGTGATGCAACTGAAAGAAATCTTGCTTTTGCATTGTCAGAGCTTGATCGAATGGCCTCAGGTATGGGACTTCCAAGAAATGTTCGAGAAACAGCTGCAATGATCTATCGTAAAGCAGTTCTAAAAAATCTCATCAGAGGTCGAAGCATAGAAGGTGTATCTGCCGCAGCGCTTTATGCAGCTTGCAGACAATGTAACGTTCCAAGAACACTTGACGAGATTGCAGGAAGTTCAAGAGTATCAAGAAAAGAAATCGGAAGGACATACAGATTTATTGCTCGTGAACTAGGTCTAAGGCTAATGCCTACAAGTCCACAGGATTATATTTCTCGTTTCTGTAGTGAACTAAAACTTTCTGGTGATGTT
>MUGC01000249.1 GCA_002900535.1 Thermoplasmata archaeon M9B1D
GCACACCAAGCGGAATTAGATTCGGCAGAATCCGAAAAAATGGCTCTAGAACAAGCAAGAGCAACAGCATTATCAGATATGGCTATTGCGGAAGAATCTCTATTAAATATGTATAATTCATTTGCATCAACATATGGAGTATTTACGGAAAGAAGTAACAACATAAAAGAAGCCTTGAGAAAAACAGTTGAAGAAAATAATAAGAAAGGATAATTATGAATGTTAATGTATTAAAGGGATTATTAGCAAGAATTACTGAGACAAATTTAACTATTGAAGAGGCTATGGAATTAAAATTAGCCATTGAATACATTGAAGACATGCAAGATACTGAACAAAAATTTATTGATGCCTATGGTTGTACAATTAAAGAAGATTTAATAGAAGATGCGCTTTGGTTGTATATGACGATGTAATAAAGTAGAATTTAAGGAGGTAATTTAATGATAGGTATTAAAAATATGGAGATGCCAAATGAATGTTGGAATTGCGAACTTGTACATGACAACACAAGTGGATTGACTATATGTAATTTAACAGGAGAAGCATTATATCCTATGGGAACGAGAGATACACGTCCCAATAATTGTCCGTTGGTAGAACTTGATTAAATTAGTAATTAAATAAACAAAAAAAATAATGCTTGACATTTTATCTCACAAATGATATAATAATGTTAGGCATTATTTTATGAAGGGAGAATGATATGTTTTATAAAATTATGATATGTATTAGTTTATTATTAGGGACTTCAATATTCTCTAATTCTAAAAGAATTGGACAATGTGATGTTCCTAGACCTAAGAATAATAAAATGAAAGGAGAATAATAATGATACTACAAAAAGTAATTAACAAATATGATGATTGTCAATATTCAATCATCGATGTAGAATTTCAACAGCCAGTATACAAAGACTATGATTTTGGCATGAGTTCTGCATCAAAAGTTATTAAAACTATCAACTCAACTTTAAAATATTTTGGAATGGATGTTGAATGGATTGAAGAAAGAATTATTGATGATGGAGAACAAGTATTTCATAACTGTGATTTTAAAAAGGAGGAATATTAATATGCCAATACAAGAAATGGCTATATGTAGTAAATGTGGAAATCGACAGTTATATCATTCATACTTTAGCGACTTAATAGTACCTATAGAGTTATTGTATGTTGATAATTCATGTAAGAAATGTGGAAATGAAATAAAATATGATGATATACTGTATGACGAAGCAAGTCCTACTCATAGAAAAAGAGTTAGATATCATAAAATATATAAAAATAGAGATAAGGACGAAGAAACATTAATAAAAGATGGAATCATTACAAGCGAACAAGAAGAAAAAAACTATGAAGTCATATATAGGGAAAAATATGGATGGAATATTGGAGAAGAAATTGTATTAGGAGAGAGAACAAAATTATATGGAGATGGAGCAATAAAAAATTATAACAATAGAACATTGGCTGGAATTTTAAACAGTATTAAGAATAAGGAGGAAGATTAATGAGAAGTTTAAGTGAATTTTTTGAAATTGAAGAAGGTGTTGAGTTTAGAATTGGAGAAAGTATTAATAAATTTAAAATAATCGATAATACATTATTTTTATTAATTAATAATAATTGGTCTATATGTACTAGTATTAGATTAGATTCTTTATTATATTCAGATATTACAATCATCCCGCAAAAGAAACAATTTACAGATGATGAAAAAATTACTGCTAAAAATATTAATAAAATATATAAATGGATTGCTAAAGATGAAGATGGAAAGATATTTATATACGAAAAAAAGCCATTTAAAGATGGGTTAGAGTATTGGGAAGTAGGAGATGAATATGGAAATTATTGTGAATTTGCTGGTTTTAATCATTTATTTCAATCAATTCAATGGTCTGATTCTGAGCCTACTTTAATTGAGGATATTTACAAGGAGGATTAATATGTCAAAAACAACAAATCACGCAAGGGATAGAATGAAAGAACGATGTGGTCTTAATAAATCTTCAATTGACCGCATAGCTAAAAGAGCTTATGATAAGGGATTAAGACATAAAGATTGTAGTGGGAGATTAAACAAGTATATCACAAATATATACTTTGAATATGAGACAGCTAATCAAATTAGAATATATGGAGATAAAGTATATTTGTTCAAAGATGAATTGTTGATTACAGTATTTAATTTACCTAATAACTTAAAAGATATAGCAAATAAGACAAGGAGGAAAGATGACTAATTTAGAATTATTAAATCAATGGTTTGACGACTTAGACAAGACAAGAAAGAAATGTGCGAAACTAAGTGGATTGACAATTAAGCAAGTAAAAGACTTTATGCAATTGACGCC
>MUGC01000030.1 GCA_002900535.1 Thermoplasmata archaeon M9B1D
TTTATAATTATAGGTTCTTTGCCAGGTTCACAAAAAATCATACCACCAATATGTGACTTTTCCCCACCTCCAAGGATATAGATCAAATCATCGTCAAGCTCTTTTCTTTCTAAAAAAACCTTGTATTTTCCCTTACCTGAGATAATCATCCAAATCAACTTTTTTGTATTTTACAATTTCATACTTTTTCTTGTCAACATCAAAAGGAATTGTTGCATCAATGCCAACCTTACATGTAAGAGCTTTTTTACCAGGCTCCTGTTTTGCAGTAGGATCAAGACTACTACCAGGTTGATCAGGTTTAACAACTAGGTTTTTATCTCCCTGAAAACGAGTAGCTATTGCCCATTCAACAGCATTAGAATTATAGATATCTACATCCTCATCAATTATTACCACATGTTTCATACTTTTATGTCCATTGAATGCAGCTTCAATTGCTTTTTTACCGTCATCAGGGTTTTTCTTTTTAATCTGAACTATTCCATGTAGCCAGCTTCCACCACCCATTGTAACAAGTACATTTTTACACTCACAGACTTTTGAAACCTCATCATAAATAGTTGGCTCTTTCGGCATACCCATGAGAATTTTATGCTCAAAACGACCGGGGATAAGTGCCTGATACATTGCATCTTTCCTATGGGTTATACAATCAACAACAAAAACAGGCTCTCGACGTTCAAAATCCCGAGTTTCTGTCAAATCTACAAATGGTCCTTCGCGATCTAAATCCCTTGTAAGACGTCCTTCAATTACAAACTCAGATTCTTCAGGGACTTCCAAATCCTTTGTAACACATTTTACAAGTTTGGTTTCATCAAGTGCATTAGCAATTGCGAACTCATCAACTCCAGAGGGCGGACCTAGAGACGCAGCAACCATTACAGCAACTGAGTTTCCAATGCAAACAGCCATTTCTAAATCGCCTTTAATTTTATCATATGTTGTACGAGTTTGCCTTTTAGGAATCAATCGGGCTGTAAACTTGTTTTTACCAATCTGCATTAAACGATGATAAGAAACATTTCTACCGGTGTCAGGGTCTTTAATAGTTGCTACGGTAGCAGATCCATACCTACCACCATCGCCATCAAGATGAAATAATAAAGGAAGTTTTGATAAATCAGGGTTTTTGATAATGACCTCTTGGCAGGGTGCAATATCTACGATTTCTGGTTTTTTAGGTTTTCTAAGTGCATCAACTAGTTTAAACAAGAGCTTGTTTTTTGTTGTGCCAAGACCTTCTGCAATTATATCTCTACTACTAGTAATTCCTGCAAAAATGGGAAAAGGATATCCTTCCACATTTTCAAAAATAACAGGCTGCTCATCTAAAGAATAAATAATATTTGCAATTTCTTTTTTGACACTAACTTCTTTTTTAACACGAATTAGTTTTTTTTCTTCTTCAAGTTTCTGAAGAAAAGGCCGAAGTTTCATAAAAAACCTCCATTAATTACTCGCCACTTCTTCTAACACCGATAACAGTTTTTAAAGTCTGAAAACCTTCTTTTTCAATTGCGTTGGCTACATTATCCTGTAGATCTCGATCAGGTGTTAGTGCTATTATGTTACCGCCAAGGCCACCACCTGTTAGCTTTGCACCAAAAGCTCCATGGTCACGAGCAAGTTTTACTAAAAAATCAAGTTCACGGCTTGATACTTCAATTTGTTGTAGAAGTTTGTGATTTTCATTCATAAGTTTTCCAAGCTCTTGGTAGTCTTCATCTTGAAGTGCATCTTTTGCAAGATATGCGATGTTTTCAGCACGGTCAAAGATTTCTTTATATTTTTCTGGGTTTTTTTCTTTACGTTCTTTTACACCTGCAACAGCAGCTGTTGTGTTTGCAACTTTACCAGTATTTCCTATTACTATTTCAACAGGTGTTTGCAACTCTATTTTATCCATTACGTCGTTTTCGCCTTTTTCAAACCAGATAAGGCCTCCAAAAGTTGATGCTGTATTATCAATTCCTGAAGGATTTCCATGGTATCCTTTTTCACCTTCATATGCGATTATATTGATTTCATCATTAGAAAGATCGAGATTGTAGTGCTGTGAAAGTGCTCTTGCAATAGCAACACAACTTGCAGCACTTGCGCCTATTCCACTTGCAGCATATAAGTTTCCTTCAAGTGTTATTTGAATTCCTTTTTTGGATAGGTCAATGTTTAACTTTTTCAACATTAGGTTAATTGATTCCTTCTGTTGATTGATTTTTTCTTCTTTGTAGTTTGGTGTTGCCTTACGGTTGTCAATAATTTTCCAACCAGGTTTATCTGCAGCGTCTAATTTTGCAATAGTATATTTTCCTATTGCAGAAACTATTGCTGGTATGCCATATACCACAAAATGTTCATTAAAAACAATAGCTTTTCCAAAACCTATGCCCTCGCCCGACATATCAATCACATAATGTTTCCATAGTTCTTACACTTTTTCCTCGAAAATCATTTTTTTGATGCAATACATTAATAAGTATATCTTTTTTATGATTATGGTTTCTATCTTTTGTTTTAGAAACTTATTTAACATTTGTTAATATATTAATTTTTTAAGAAGAAAGGGTAGAAGAAGAATAATGAAACGTGGTACCAATCTGAAATCAAAAAAATATAGATACAATTTTCTGGATATTTTCGTAATTAAAAAAACTAATCTTTTTTGGAAAGTAGTTGATTATTTATCTTTCAAATTAGAAAAACTTGGCAATTTATATGAAAAAGTATTTTCGAAGAATTATGTTAGAGAATCGAAAATATTTGATATATCTGAATCTAAAAACATACTTCACATTGGATGCGGTGCATATCCTATTACAACAATTACTCTTGCAAAGTTTAACGGTGGAAATATAGTTGGAATTGATAAAAATCAGAAAGCAGTAGAAAAAGCCGATTATATAATTCGTAAAAAAGGATTTATCGATAGGGTTAAAATCGAAAAAGGAAATGGAGAATCCTATCCTGTTGATAAATTTGATGCGATTATAGTTAGTAGTTGCTCCATTCCAAAATTAAAAATTCTTGAACACTTGTTTAACTCTGCAAAATCAGATTGTAAAATTATTATTAGAGAGAGTGTTGGGCCAGGTAAACTTGTATCAACATATATTGATGCTTATGATGGTAGTATTAGTTTTATTAAGAAAATTCATAATTATACTTTTCCAACTTTCCACTGGGATTCATTTTATCTTTTAAAAAAATAAAACTTGTTTAGCTATTTATAAAGATTTTATATGATTTATCACGGGTTTCAGTTAAAGATAATAAAAACCCGATAAATCCTGTTAATACATCAGTAATAATGAATCCCATCAAAGATACAACGAGAATATCTGAACCGTCAATTTCTGGATACATAAATGTAAAAAGTCCAACGGCTGTTAAATCTCTAATTCCAAGACCTGCAAATGTAATCGGTGTAAAACCTACGAAGTTAGCTATTGGAAATAAAAATAAAAAAATAGTAAAAGGAATTGGAAGACCTAGTGCTATTACAAAAATATATTCCTGTGAAAATATTATAACCCAGGTTATTGCACCTATTAAAAACGGTACAATCAGACTTTTAAATGTTGGAAAATCTTTATAAAATGTTGCTATAAAATCGTGGAAGTGATACTTTAGTTTTTTTGGTATAAAGATTTTGATTAGTTTTGAAAAAGTTTTTTCCCCTCTTTGTTTTTTAGTAAAATATATTATTAATACGCCTAGTATTATCATATAAAGCATAGCAAAGTATAGAACTAATGGTTGGTTTTTTTCAATCACTATTATTATTGCACCTACTATTATCATGACCTGTAGTGAAATTGAGCGTAGTATTACCTCAATAAATACATTTACAAAAAGTTTACCATAAGGCTCTCCTGTTTTTTCTTTCATGTACGGTGCTCGCATCATTTGGCCAAAGTAACCTGGCGTAAAGCTTCCATAAAAGTATCCAATTAGAAATATTTTTAGTGATTCCCAAAAACTAAGTTTTATTTTTTGTTCTTTTTGTATTATTCTCCATGCATAATTTCTTATTAATATTCTTGGAAAAATTAGTGATATTGAGAGTATTATGTAAATAGGATGAATTTTAAGAAAAGCATTTATTATATCTTCTAAGCCTAGTTTATACACTAAAAAAATGAGGATTATTAGCCCTATTAGTGGTAAGAATTTTTTTGCAGTTTTGAACAAATGTTTATTTACGATATTTTTTAGTAACTCATACTATTTTTTATTTTTATTGAAATAAATAAGAAAATAATTCTTCAAATGAGTATAACTAGCTATTTAAAAAATTCTCAAAAAAAAGTAGAAAGATTATTTAAAATTTTTATGTATATACTTTTAATAATCAAGATAATATTAAAATTATTTCGTTTGTAAAAAATAAGCTTAAAGTGAAATGATGAAAGATAATAAATATAATAAATTTTTAACTTTTTTAACAAATTGCCGGAGAGTTCTTTCTTGCTATTTGTATCAATTTTTTGAACTATTAGCAGTTAAAAATTATTTTTTTAATCGTGTTTTGACACAAATAAGAAGAATATATTATGTTAAAGCTGTAAAAATTGTAGATGTTAAATCAACAGATAAAGTTTTGTTCATTGGTTCAGGTATTCTTCCATCTCAATGTATTATAATTGCAGAAGAAACTGGTGCAAATGTTTTAGGAATCGACAACTCAAAAAAAGCTGTCGATCTCTCAATTAAATATATCGACAAAATTGGGCTCTCAGATAAGGTTTATATTAAACACGGAGATGGCGCAAAAATTCCTGCGAAGGATTTCGATGCTGTATTTATTGCAATTAATGTTTGGCCAATCAATAATATTTTAAATAACCTTGCAAAAAATTTGAAAAAAGATGCAAGGATTTTATACAAAAGTTATAATGATGATATCTCTCAAATTTTAGAAAATGAAAATTTAAATAATGTTTTTGAAGTCAAAGATAAAATTGTTAATCCATTATCACAATCAAATTTACTAATTAAAAAATAATAAATACTTTTTTTGATTAAGCCTATTGACTATGAACATTAAAAAGCTGCTTCCATTGCTTGGTATCATACTCCTTGTGCTTATTCTTGTTTTCTTTGTCGATTTCAATAAAATTTTTGCTATTTTTTTAAAAATAAATCCGTTATATACATTTGTTTGTTTTTTTGCACTTGTACCTCTTGTTATACTTGCAAATATTGAGTGGCAGATCCTTCTAAGAAAACAAAAGATACACGTAAGTTTTTGGTATTCCATTAAAAATTTTTTCATTGGTTATTTTTATGGTTTTATAACACCAGGTGCAGTTGGTGCATATACAAGGTCCTTGTATTTACAAGAAAAAAGCAAAGCACCGCTTCCTAAGTGTATTTCAAATATTATAATTTTTAACACGATTGATTATCTTGCATTATTACTATTAGGCGCCATTGGTGCTGTTTTTCTCAGTAGTTATTTTCCTTATCTTTTTTACACAATTATTATAGTTATAATCTTTGTTATTTCACTTTTTTTGTTTTTTTTTAAAAAAGAAAGATCGAAAATTTTGTTTACAAAAATTATAAAATTTCGCATTTTTGAAATGTTAAAATATAGACTTGAAGACTCTATTGATAGCTTTTATGAGGATCTTCCTCGTTTTCGCGATGTTATATTGCCATTTGGAATTTCTTTTTTTGGCTGGGTTTTAAAATATGTTGAACTATTTTTTATCTCGGCGTTATTTAGTTTCAATGTTCCTTTTTGGAATTTTATTATGATTATAGCTGTTAGCGATGTTATTGCTTCTATACCAATTTCGATTTATGGACTTGGTACTCGTGAAGCATCATTACTACCATTATTTTCAATGTTTGTTCCAACAAATGAACAAATTATTGGCCTTTCTTTATTTTGGTTTGTAATAATATGGTTAACACCAAGTATTATAGGTGTTTTTGTAACAATTCATGAAACCAAAAATATCAAAAGTTTTAAACTCGATAAACAATCTGCGGAGCATTTTCAAAAGTATATGAAAAAGTATCCTAAACTATACGAGCAACTTGCCGATACTGTTAAAAATAATATTTCTAGAAAAAACAAAACTCCTTATATTGTTGATCTTGGTGTTGGCCCTGGTCTTTTATCTTTGGAATTATTTAAGAGATTTCCAAATGCAACAATTATTGGGGTTGATCCTTCCATAGATATGCTGATACTTGCGAAGGAAAATATTAAAAATGAAAAATTTGAAACAAGATTAGGTGGTATAAAAAAAATACCTATAACTAATAGTATATCCAATTTAGTTGTCTGTAGATTTAGTTTAACATATTGGGAAAAACCGAGAAAAGAATTTGCTGAAATAAATAGAATTTTGAAGCCAAAAGGTAAGGTTGTTATGGAATTTTTAAATAGGGATTTTCCAAAATGGAAACTCTTTTTGATGAAAATTCATATGCATCTGAAATTTGCTGGTTTCGATGTCGTAAAATATCATGTTGACGCATATAAAACAGCTTATTCACTTGATTCTGTAAAAATTCTTTTTAAAGATGCTGGATTTAAAATCCTAAACATTGAAGGTAACAGAAAGGATTGGAAGTTTGTAATTGTTGCTGGAAAACTATAAGCATAACATTTTTAAATAGCTTATATTATATATTATAATATTAATATAATTGTGGATGGCTAAAGTTTATGAATAAAAAATGTAAAAAAGCTGGGTTTTCAATTTTTGTAATATTCATACTGCTTTTTTCATCTACAACTTTAGTAAGTAGCATTAGTGTTCAAAAATTAAATCTAGATACTCTAGATCTTGATAATTTACCAAAAGATAAAGAGTTATATTTGCTAAGAGTGGAACATTACCTTGAACTGTTATCAGAAGAAAATATTGGTATCTTTACTGTAAAATATGCATTTCCACCTGAATATTTCTATCAATTACCAATTTTACTTGAGATTTTTGATGATACTAATGCTGATATTTTAAACTACAAAATAGAAAATGAAAAAGATATGCTTAACAAAGTTGTAAACTTCACAATCAGCTCGATTAGCAAAAATGAGCCTATACTAATACATTTTACAGTTTGGGTTCTTGTTGAAAACTATGATTTTTCTGATATACCTGTAAGCAAACCATTTCCAGATCCTTCAATTATTCCAGATGAATTCAAAAAATGGCTTGTAAAAACTGATGTAACTCAAAAAGACAGTTTATTAATAAAAGTTACTTCAAGAGTATTAAAGGGCTTCAATGATAATTTAATAAATTATGCAGAAAAAGTTGCACCATATATAAAAGATCATAGATATTTTTTATTTTTGCTTCAGTTAAAACTCGGTGTATTTTTTTCACAGGATGCAATAACAACACTTCTAATCAATGGTGAAAACGTTGGTAGATCTCATCTTTCATGTGCCCTTTTTAGATCGCGAAACGTTCCTGCCCGTGTATTGCTTGTAAATAATGATCAAGGGTTCTGGACTCAGATGCACTATATGATTGAATATTATGTTCCCGATTATGGGTGGGTTTTATTAGATACAACAAAAGGTAAAACACCATTTGATACAAAAAGACAAGTAATAAACAGGATATGTTTTCCTGAAGATGAAAACAACACAAAAAAAGATTATATATATAGATTCATGAAAGGAGAAGAAAGATGGATTTGGATCGAAAATAAATACATTAAACCACATTATGTCGATTGTGATGAGGGTAGTAAATCTCAAATGTTTACTGAAAAGTTTATTTTAACTTGTGACCTTGTAGCTTCTGCGTGTTTTAATTGGACTAAAATTACCTTTGATAAATATCAACGATTTCTTGGTTTGGATTTAACTACAGAAAACATGATTTATTTTAAAAATGCAGTTGACTTTCAAAAATCTGCAATTAATAGTTTCAAAAATGATGATATTCTTGGTTATTACTATTTAATTCACCGTGCTAGCGATGAATACGATAAAATTAAAATTTAAGAGGTGTAAATGAAAGAAAAAAATGAACGTTTTGGAAAAAAATTCGATAAAATTAAAATCTCAATTATTGTATTTATTGTGTTTTCGCTTGGCTTTCTTCCCGCAGTTATTTTCGGGTATTATGTTTTATTAATTATTCCTTTTTCAGAGCTTTGGCATTTTTTCTTGTTGCCTTTTTTATTCTATATTGGTTTTTTAATAACGCTTTTTTATCAAATGTTTTTTAGTGGTCTAATAATTCATATTTTTAACATTAAATATGAATCTGGTATATATGAATACAACCTTGGAAACAAAATGGCTTTTCGGTGGGTTGTTTATTGTTCTTTATATACTCCCATTAGAAAAATGCTTGAGATTTTTACGATGGGAGAAATGAAGTATAGATATTATCGGCTGCTTGGCATGAAAATTGGTAAAAACACTCTTGTTGGTGGAACAATAATGGATCCATGTTTAACAGAGATTGGAGACAATTGCACAATGGGGCTTTATGCTGTAATTTATGGTCATATTCATGATTATGGGAAACTAACACTCACGCTTAACAGAATAATAATTGGAAACAACGTTGTGATCGGTGCAGGTGCAATAATTATGCCTGGAACTGTTATTGAGGATGATGTAAAAATTGCTGCGGGTGCTGTTATTACTAAAGGTCAGAGATTAAATAAGGGTGGAGTTTATGCAGGTGTTCCTGCAAAAGAAATAAAGAGAAAAACTATATCAATTATTAAAAAATGAAAGAAAAACTAAGAAAAGAAATAAAAGAAAAAAGAAAAAATATAAGTAAAGAAGAGCAAAGAAAAAAAAGCAAAGAAATAAAAGAAAAACTGTTTAGTTTAAAAGAATACAGGGATTCAAAAATTGTTCTGTTCTATGTTTCATATAATGGTGAAGTTTTTACTCATGATATAATTAGAGATGCATTAAAAGAAAAGGTAGTTGTAGTACCTATTAGCAATAAAGAGAATTGCTCCATTGATCTTTCTAAATTAGGAAAATGGTATGATTTAGAGATTAGTTCTTATGGTATTCTTGAGCCAAGAAAAGAATGTATTAAATATGTTCCAATTGATTTTATTGATTTGATAATTATTCCAGGTGTTGCATTTGATTGTAAGGGAAATAGACTTGGTCATGGGAAAGGGTATTATGATAGATTATTAAGAAATTCAAAAGAAATAACGAAGATTGGTTTAGCTTTTGAGTTTCAAATTGTTGAAAATATTACTATTGAAAAACATGATATTCCAATTGATAAAATCATTACTGAAAAAAGAATAATAAATTGTGAGAAAAATTAAGTAACGATTTCTTTCAATCTATTTACTTCTATTGCTTTTTTTATTTCCATTGCAATTCTTTCACCATAGCTAATAGAATCCTTGTAAAGATAACCAGTATGAGGGGTGAAACGGGTCAAGGGGCTTCCTGGGATTCTCATTGAAACATCAAACACAACCATTTCTTCTTTTCCTTTATCTGCAGCAATTGCGCCTTGGAGCGCAAATGGGCCTATTATTCCTGGCGGGTACTCTTTTTGGGTTACTTTTACGAATTTTTCACCTAGATCAAAAATTTTCTCAATAATAGATTCCTTTGTTGTTGCAGCGATATGTCCCGTTTCAATCATCTTAGGTTTTAAATATTTTAAAACTTCAATCTGTTCATCTGCAGGAAGACGTATTAAACCATCAAGGTTTGTTTGACGTCGCGTATCTGTTCCCATTAGCTCAAGTTCATCATCAATTACTGAGTAAAAATAATTAAAGTTAATCTGTGCACCAATAATATATTCCTCAATTACTGCTTTTTCAAGTGCCTCTTTTGTAATCATTTTCTTTTTAAGCATATCATCTGCTTTTTTCTTGTAATCATCATAGGATGTTGCATAGAAAAACGCACGCTCGTATCCTCTGATTGCCTCATTTACCTTCACAATTACTAGTTTATCGATATCTTGTGGTTTTTTGTAAATTTTAGGAAA
>MUGC01000250.1 GCA_002900535.1 Thermoplasmata archaeon M9B1D
ACCGTTCCGATCATAACAGGTACGCCAAAAACTTTTTCCAAGACTCTAAGCTCTTCATCTGAGGCTTTAGGATGACATAGTAAACCTTTACCTGTAACAACAGCACTCATACCAACAGTTTTCAAGCCAGCAATTGTCCCTTTTACAACAGGAACACCTAAAGCATCTTCTATCTCTTTTAAAAATTTATCTTTAATATCAGGATGAACCAAACAACCTTTATCATTAACAAGGATATCATTTCCTGCGGCATTCAATTTATCTTGAATTACACAAACCTCAAATCCAGATTTTTTAATTGCATCAAGGGAATCTTTATCAATAAAATCGCAAACAACAGCACCACTAGAATTAAAGCTTAAAAGAGACCCAACAATTGTTGCATCCGCAATAGTAAGCTCAATAAGATTTACATCTAGAGCATCAATGATTTTTTTTTTAACTTTTTTAACAAGACCTTTTCTTACAAAAGCTATGTCATCATTTGCTCTGCAGAAAACACCAACATTAGGATTTTCATCAAAATCCAAGAGCTGAAGCATATATTATTCACTTTTCTTTTTTTTAGAAACTGCTTTTTTCGAAGAGTTCTTTGTCTCTTTTTTAGCAGGTGCTTTTTTTGGTTTTACCTTTGTTTTCTTTTCTTCTTTTTTAGCAGGCTTTTTCTCTGTTATCTTTTCTTCCTTTTCTTCTTTTGCTTTTGGTACTTTTTTCTTTTTAATTTTTACTTCTCCATCTGCTGTCGGTGAAATTTCATAGTCTTCTGCTCCAGCTTCGCCTTCTGCTTCTTCGCCTTCAATTTCTTCTTTTTTAAGAATTGGCTCTTTCTTTTCACGCTCTTCTTTTAAAAGCTCACGGCGGCTTTTCTTAAACTCTAGTTCAGGCAGGTATGCTTCTACAACGCCATCATCAAATTTAACTGCTTTAACTCTTATTTTACTTTGCATATTGTATTTACCAAAGGACCATAAAAGATTATTTAAAGAACTGTCAATCCAAATATCTTTTTCTTCAACTTTCATATGCCTCGTTAAATAATTTTTAACACGTTTAATTGCAGTTGGTGCTGCCTTAGCACTATTAAATCCTGTTTTTTTTAGAGGTATCACATAAATTCTTTCTATTTCTTCAGCCATAAAAAATCACTTTATTTTAGCTTTTTTTAAGATTATTTCTACGCCAATTACGAGTCTTAGGATGACGAGTAAAACGTCTATTTGTTTTTATCATAATCCAAGCCGGTACTCGACGGTTACTTTTTTTCGCTTTATTTAATCGAATTTTTTTCCCAAGTGGTTTATGCGTTGACATTGAACCTTACCTTCTTTTAATTTTAATATCTCTTTTTTTAGGAATTGATTTCCTAAGTAGCAAACGTAATTGTTCATCATCTATTTTATTTTTCAGCTGTCCGCTTCGAGCAATCATTATAAGCTGATTTTCTATTGCTTCTACAACCTCAGGTCGCGCCATTTTAATTCGGGCAAGTCTTTCACGTGCAGGGTTTGTCATAATAGACCTAAGAATTGTTTTTTTCTGTTCTTCAAATTGTTTTTTTTGAAATTCTTGCTCTTGCAGGGATTCCTGTAGAGCTGCCTGCTGCTGCAACTCCTGCAGCTTTTTTTTCCTTAATTCTTCAATTTCTTCATCCATGAATTCAAATTTTTTTAATATTTTTCAATATCTGGGTAATAATCTTTTACATTTTTTAATACATCATAAGCGGTTTTGTCTAAAAATGATCTGCCTTTAGGAGTTAGAATACGTCCCTTTCCTTTTACTTTAGATACATAACCTGCAGTTTCAAGTTGCTGAAGAGCACGACGAATAATAGTTCCACTACCACTTGCTGCTTTATATGGTTTTGAGCCTCGATCACGTCTACCGCCATACTCTGCTCGTAAATGTTCTATGCCAATAGTGTTATTTATGTAAATCTTACGCAGTATTGATGCACAGCGGGTATACCACCAATCATGATTTTCTGGAGGATTTTGTCGTGAAACACCAGTTTTTGAATATATATTTGCATCTGGTGTCTGAATTGTTTTATCATTTTGAAGTTTTTTAGCAAGTTCATCTATGAACTCCTTTGCAGGGACATCATATACTGTTGTCATATCATTAATACTCCTATTATAAGTAATAAATTGGGTAACGCTAATAAACGATAATATATATAAGGATAACGGAGAGGTTAGAAATATTTATTTTATAGGTATTCTAGTATATTTTTTACAGTTTTTACAAAAAATAATAATTTTACCTTTTCTTATTCTAAACCTTGAATTTACATGTGGTAAGAGATAACAATAACAATGTTTGCAGAAACATCTTTTATATTCATATGG
>MUGC01000251.1 GCA_002900535.1 Thermoplasmata archaeon M9B1D
TGTTTTATGACAATTGAAATCGCAAAATTAGAAAAGAACTATGAAGAGGCTATTTCTACGATTAAGAATACAACTTTCATTTATGATTACACTGAGTTAGATAATGTGACGATAGGAGAAGAATCGTATATAGGAGAAAGTGTTACGACAATTACCATTGATTTTGAACCTAAAAATGTTACACTTTATTTTATTGTTTTTAGAGTAGGAAATATAATTGTGGCAATGGTGTCTTCAGAGCATACGTTAGAAGCTTCTATTAATTATGCTAAAATTATGTATAATAATATCTTAAATTATTACTATTAATATTAATTATTTATTAAGTTTTTATAATATAATCTAATATAATATTGAATTATAATTATAAAGAAAATTACTATAAAATTTATTTTTATTTATTTTTTAAAATAGAAACAGAAACCTTTATAAGCAGATAAATTAATATATAGTGTTGCATTTGTTCAGAATGTTACAACATAAAAGATTATTTGTGGGGGTTGTAAATTATGCAAAACAGGAAAAAAACTTCATTTAGGAATAAAAAGGCTGGTAGCTTTTTAATTATTATTCTGCTAGTTTTGTCTATGTTTATTTTTATGCCTAATGTATACGCTACAGAACCTGAATTTATTAACTTTAAATTAATGCAGTCTACTGATCAAGTTAATTGGTATGATGTAGATGGTACATTGGATACAGGTTTTACCTTGATGTTAAATGAATCAGTTGCATACTATTATTTAAATGTCAAGTATGCTTCTACAAATGTTTTATTAAAAGAAGGATTTTATGGTTTTAATGTTACATCCTATCCTTCTGATTTCTTTGATTACTGGGAATCAAGAGGAGTTGATTCATCTGCAACACCAGGTACTTGGCAAGCGCATATGTGGGAAATAATAAATGGTGATTCTCCTATATTTTATATTCATGTTGATGCAAATAATACCTTGAAATTAATAGATGGGCTTTTCAGGGATTTTTTTGGAGATGATACACAACTTCTAAGAGTCAATGGAGATTATCTACAGGGTGATTATTCATATTCTGGTAATATTGTAAGTTTTGATGATGATATATCAATTATTGATGTTTCAATTGATTTTACAGATCAAATTGATTATAGTTTAAGACCAAATATTATGAGAATTGATTTAGAACAATCAATAAGTGGTAGTGTTTGGAATGATACTTATGGTTCTTTGTATTCTCTTTATTCAATTCCAATAAGTTCTGGTCAGCCTTTTTATTTTATCGATGTTCAACAGGCTAATGTTTCTGGTGTTTTGTTAGATGGTTTTTATGGTTTTTATATAAATTCTTATCCAACTGGTTATTTTGCTTATTGGAATGGTTTGGGTGTAAACTCTGGTGCAGCTCCTGGTACTTGGCAGGCTCATATGTGGAAAATTATTAATGGTGATGCTCCTCGTTTTTATATAAAAGTGAGCACGGTAGATATTACGCAAACATTGACTCTCATTGATGGTCTTAATAAGGATTTCTATGGTCTTGATTATGCCTTGTTTAGTGTGAATGGCGATATACCTCGAGGGTTGTATAGTTATAAGGGTAGTGTAACTGGAACAGAGGGTTTTGACTCTGGATCTTTTGAGTTTAATTTCTATTTTGTTGATAGTATAAATTCTATCATTTGGGTTGATGATAACTATGATTCATCTACCCCTGGTTGGGGTGTGGATCATTTTGACTCTATAAAAGATGGTGTCGATACCAGTGTCGATGGTGGTCTTGTATATGTACATGCTGGTACATATGAAGAAGTATTTGAAATAAATAAACCTGTTATTGTTAAATCAAAATGGGGAGATTTTAGTACTACTATTACAGATGATAATACAAAATATTCAGAGTTAATAAACTCTTCAGGTCATACAGTTAAGATAAGCAGTAGTCATGTTTTATTGGAAGGTTTCACAGTTGAAAGATTTGAATATATACTTGAAAATGCTGTGGTTGGTAATTCTGGTGCAACAGGTATGTCATATGTTGATGTCCGGGATTGTTCTATTGAATCATTTTTTGATACTGCGTTTTTTGCAGATATAGAGTATCTTAGCATTACTTCAAATGCTTTTGTTTGTCAGTATGATGATATCGCAATTGATATTACTAACGCATCTAATATTTTATTGTTTGATAATGATTTAACTAGTTATAATTACCATGCTGTGCAATTAACTGATTGTAGAAATGGTTTCATTAAAAACTTAGACATATTAAATAAACGTAATCGTGGTATTTCCTTAGATCATTGTGAAGATATATATGTTACTTCCTCGAGTATTAAATTAGCACAAAGAGAAGGTTTTTATGCTAATAGTTC
>MUGC01000252.1 GCA_002900535.1 Thermoplasmata archaeon M9B1D
TTAATTATATTTGATTAGAAAAAGAAGTGTAAAATGGTAGAAGAAGAAATTAATTACGGAAATATTAGAAAACTCCAGCTACTTGAAAAAAATTCACCAGTTTTAACAGATTTACCATTAGGGTTTTACAAAGAATTATCTGAATATTTAGATGTTTTAAATAAAAGACTTGAAAATGAACAATCCCTTCAAAAGCAAACTCTTTTAAAAGATGAAATTTCAAATACTGAAAGAATCGCAATAAATATTTATGAACAAAGAGAGAGAAAGATTTTACTTGCAGCAGTTTCAAAAGTCCGCGGTGGAAACCCCGATTTGAAAAATATGCTAGATGTTGAGGAAAATTTGTATAATTCAATTTTAAACGTGATGATGAAATCTCGCAATAATTTTTTAAAAAACAAAAAAACTGAAAAAAAAGATGATAAAGTAAAAAATAAAGAACCAAAAAATGAAGAAAAAAAACAAGAAGAGATGCTTTCCCAAGAAGAGCCTAATCAAGTTGTAAGGGTTACACGAACATTACCCGAATTTATAGGAACAAACACAAAAAAATATAATTTAAGAGAAGGAGATATACTAAGTTTGCCAGAAGATATGTGCCTAATGCTTTCTAAAAAAGGAGCTGTTAAGAAGTTAGAAGTGTAAGCATTATATTTTATATATTTTTGTTGTGAGGTCTGTGTTGATGATGATTTAGGTTTTGGTATAAACTGACCTAATCTATACTTTTTACAGTGTGATTGTCTATTTTTAATTTTTTACTTATTGCATGATCAGAAAATCCTTCATTGCTAAGGGCGAGAATTTGCTCTATTTTTTTACCACTTAATGTCATTTTCAAGCCTCTTCGAAAAAGTTGGGAATTATTGGGAATTTTATATGGGAATTATTGGGAATTCCCAACATGGATTTCCCTTATTTTTCCCAATACTTTTTTCCCAACTCATAAATGCTATATAAATCTATGTTAAATATCTGCCCAAGTCCTGAGAATTTTCTTTTTAATTATATATGGAGATCGATGTGACGAAATGCATTTGCTCAAAAAAAATAAATATGCATATCATTTTATAACTATGCTTAGATTGACGTTAAATATAAGCCAAATATTTTTTTTAGAAAAGTTATATATTCCTCGACAAAGACGGCTATATTTTATATATTACCTCCTTATTACGTTTTCACCCATCAGATAATATTTAAAGGAGTCTAATATGAAAAAACCACGTAAAATCAAAAGATACTGTTCAACATGTAAAAAACATACAGTTCATGAAGTTCATAGGATTAAAAAGAAAAAAGCAAGTGAACTTAAAAAAGGTCAACGACGCTTTAGACGTGTAACAAGTGGTTACAGAGGTTTTCCAAGACCTAAACCTGAAGGACGTGAAAAAACAAGTCGTAGAGCCTCCTTGAAATATACCTGCGAAATATGTAAAAAAAGTATTCAACCGCCTAGTATGAGAGCTAAAAAAGTTGATGTGGGTGAATGATCATGAAAAAAACTGAGAGTAAATTTATTAAAGTTCGATGTAAAGACTGTGAAAACGAACAAGTATTATTCAATAAAGCAAGTGTTACAGTTTTATGTCATATTTGCGGCAGTAAACTTGCGATTCCTGCTGGTGGAAAAGCAAAAATTAAAGGTGAAATTTTAGAAGTTATTGAATAAAAAAGGATTATAAATATGATTAAAAAAGAGTACCCAGATGAAGGAGAATTTGTTGTTGGTACTGTAATAAAAGTTCAGAATTTTGGAGCATTCATAACACTTGATGAATATCCTGGAAAAGAAGGATTCATTCATATAGCAGAAATCGCAACTGGATGGGTAAAACGTATTCGTAACCATATCAAAGAAAAACAAAAAGTAGTCTGTAAAGTTTTACATGTTGATCAATCAAAGCGACATGTTGATCTCTCATTAAAAAGGGTAAATGAACATCAAAAACGAGATAAAATCCAAGAGTGGAAAAACAGGAACAAATCAAAAAAACTTCTTGAGATGGTTGCAAAAAAAATAGGGAAAACCACTGAAGAATGCCATAAGGAATTTGGAGATGACTTAATAAAAAAATATGGCACACTTTATGCAGCATTTGAAGAAGCAGCATATGACACTGAAGCACTTAAAAATGAAGGTTTTAAAGGTGAATGGTTAAAAGGTTTTCAAGAAATCGCACGGTCAAATATAACAATTCCTTTTGTAAATATTAAAGGATATCTTAGCATTACTTCTTGGCTACCTGATGGTATAAGTCATATACGCAATGCGTTTTTAGATGGAGAAAATAGTCAATATGAAGACGTAGAAATAAAAGTAAAATACATAGGCGCAC
>MUGC01000253.1 GCA_002900535.1 Thermoplasmata archaeon M9B1D
CTCATCTGTGTCATTATAGAAGCAGGGAATATTCCTTATTGTAAAAGGATTGCGGTTATTTTTTAAAAACTACAAAATAACGAGTAAGACTTCTATGGGTTCTAAATTCATGAGTTTCAACATGAGAAAAGTACAACTTTCCGATTTTTATTAAATCATTTCTTGAAATTCCAATTACTGCTCTGCCACCAGTTTTTAAGATTCGAGCGATGCTTTGAAAGGCCCTTGAGTAAAGATCAATCAAATTCTCACCTCTAGTAGTGGTTGATTTTCCATAAGGAAAATCTGTAACCACAGCATCAACAGCTTTTAAATAATTATGAATATCTCCTATATCCAAACATAAAAGAGAATAGTTGTTAATACCATAATAATCAAGAGTCTTTCTACAACCAACAATCATTTTTTCTTCGATATCGTTACCAATAACTTTTGCACCGATTAGTCCTGCTTCAAGAAGAATGCCACCAGTCCCACAAAAAGGATCAAGCAATATAGCATTTTTTTCAATATTTGAAAGATTAACTAGTGCTCTTGCTATCCGAGGATGAAGAGAAACAGGAGAAAAAAAAGGACGAAATTGAACTTTTCTTTTTTCAAATTGGGTTCTATTGATTTCATAAAGTTTTAAACCAACATATAACTTAGAATCTGATATCAATGCACGAATTTCTATGTCAGGATTTTGAAGTGAAACTTTCATGTTTTTTGTGTAAATTTCTGCTAATGTTTTTACAATTTTTTGAGAATCAACATTTTTTGATCTGTTTCTATATTTTATTGCAATAGAACCCTTTTTTTCGATTTTATTTTTTAATGCAGTTTTATTTATTTCATCAATAGATATACTACTAGAAAATAGGTATTGATTCACATTAAAAGTATGTGATAATCTATTTACTACATTTAATATCTCGTTAGATCCAGTGGTATCAATTATAGCTACGTCTTCGTTTAATTCAAGGATTTCATAATCGATTTTTTCAGCCTTTAAACAGGAAAAGACTTCAGCGGCAGGTAATTTATTGTGGTCCTTTGAAAGTTCGAATAAATATTTCATTTGAATCTAGTTATCTAAGCGTTATTTTTAAATGTGGCTTTAATTAGAATTGGAGTGATTAAAGTCGTAATTATTGTTAGTAAAATTGTAGATGCAAGTATTTCATGAGCAAACTCCCTAGGTATAAAATCATTACTTATTGCTGCAGTGACAATAATCAATGCAAGTTCCATTCTTGGGATCATAGCAACTCCAACTTGAACTGATTCAATATTTGACATACCAGAAATCTTTGCAGTAATGCCACAACCTAATAATTTTCCAACAATGCCAATTATTATTAAAACAGTAGATAAAATTAATATAAAAGACAATGAGGAAGCATCCCAGGCTTCATTTTCTTCCCAAAGTTTTGTACCAATCCATACAAAAAATATAGGTATAAAAAAACCATAACCAATCGACTTTACATCGTCCACTATTTTTGAAGATCTAACATTTGTACCGATTAAAAGACCTGCAATAAATGCACCAATTATACCAGAAATACCTGCTTTATCTGCAAAAAAGGAATATATAAAAAGAATTGAAAGAGCAATACTCAAAAAAGCCTTAGGAAGGTGAATTTTTTCTCCTAATTTTAATATTTTGTCTATTAACTTTAATGCTATATAAAGAAAAACTAAAAAGAAAATTGCAATTCTAAGACCTATCCAAACAGCATCATTTAATGATTCAATTCCAAGTACAAAAGCAAGCAAAATAATACCTATAACATCATCGATTACCGCTGCACCTAGCACTGTTGAACCAACCTCTGAATCCAACACATCTAGATCCAAAAGAGTTCTGGCAGTAACCCCAACAGACGTTGCAACTAAAACCAAGCCAATTGTTAAACTTTCTACAAATGGCAAATCTAACAATAAACCAGAAAATACACCAAGAATAAGCGGAGCTGCTACTCCTCCAATTGCAATTAAAGCAGAAGCTTTACCTGTTCTTTTCAGGTTGGATACACTTGTCTCAAGACCTGAAATAAAAAGTAAAAAAATTATTCCAATTTCCGCTAATAAATTAAATTCAGTAGATTGAAAAGACAAAACAGGTGGTTTAATAACCCAATTTGAAAAATGAAAAATTTGCCCTGAAAAAAATAAGGCAATGATACCTCCAAGAATAATACCAGCGATTATTTCACCAATAACAGCAGGTTGTTTTAACCTATATACAAAAAAACCTAAACCTCTTGCAAATATTAGAGCAATAGATATCAATAACAACGTGTAAAATATATCCGTTTTTACCAACCTTCTTTGTCTTCATCTATAGAATGATACT
>MUGC01000031.1 GCA_002900535.1 Thermoplasmata archaeon M9B1D
AATAAGAATTTCCCACCATCTCCCAATTTTAATGTCAGATGTTTTATTTGCATGATCTCTAAGTTTTCTTACAGTAAAAAACCAACCAAGTATTAAACATTCAATCAAACCTATTAATACTAATCCAAAGTTTGCTAGAAAATGATCCATGATTTCTACTAGATACCTCCCATTTCCTGCTGCAAAAAAAGCACTGAAAATGAAACCTATTATGCACATTATCCCTGTGGTTTTAGCCTTGCTTATTTTCCATTTACTATGAGCACTTGCACTAATAGGCTCTATCATTGAAAATGCAGAATCAATCCCAAATGTTAATAGTGCAATAAAAAATATTACTCCAAAAAATGCTGCAGCAAAAGGAAGTAGACTTATTGCTGTAGGATATGTTATGAATGTTAAATGAGGTCCTGCTATATCTGATCCAAGTGCTTGTATCCCAATTCCTTGTTTCATAGCAAGATATCCTACTACACTAAAAACTGTAAATCCTGCAAGAAATGATGTTCCAGCATCTGCAAGACTTACTATGAATGCGTTGTTACTAAGGTCTGATTTCTTTTTTAAAAAACTTGCATATGTTATCATTATTCCTTGTGCTACACCTATTGAAAAAAATACTTGCGCATATGCTGCAAGCCATACGTTTACATTTCCAAGTTGTGAAAAATTTGGTGTAAGATAATAGCTTATTCCTTCTATAGCGCCTGGTAATGTTGCTCCTCTAATTGTTAGAATTATTAGTAATATTGTTGGTATAGGAACAGTTAAGGCAACAACTTTTCCTATTCTTCCTACTCCTTTGTAAAGTATGAGAAAAACACTTAACCATATTGCAATTAGTCCAAGCAACACCGGTATACTTATTTCTCCGAAGTTTAGGGGTGTTCCTGTATCTCCTAGGAAATTTGAGAAAAATACAGCAGCATTTGATCCCCATCTTAGATCCACGGCATAAATCATGTATGAAAAACACCAGGCCATAATCACTACATAGTATATTGCTACTGTGAATGGGAGTAATGCTGTCCACCATCCAAACCATTCAAATTTTTTATTAATTTTTTTGAATGCTTGTGGTGGCGCGCTACGTGCCCAATGACCCACTGAAAACTCAAGTATCATGAGTGGAATTCCAGCGGTAAATAATGCTACAAAATATGGTATTAGAAAAGCGCCTCCGCCGTTTTCATAACAAACATAAGGGAATCTCCAAACATTACCTAGGCCAACTGCGGATCCAATTGCAGCCATGATGAATGCAAACCGTGAATTCCATAGTTCTTCTTTCATCTTTAAATTGATAGAGAATTATTGGATAAGTTTATAAATATATCTAAATAAAATACTAAACCATATGGAAAAAAAGAATAAAAAACAAACAAAGTATTTTTTCAATTGAAGTTCTTTTTTCTTAAACTCGACTAGGAGCAAACGTTGAACGTCTATAATATACAAAAATGACTACAAAATTTTTACTAGAAATATTAATGTAATAATTCCTAAATTAACTAGTTTGTGAAAAGCAATTTAATAATAGTTAGATATGGTGAAATTGGACTTAAGGCAGAATATACAAGAAAACAGTTTGAAAATATTTTAATTAAAAATATCAAAAGCTCATTAAAAAGCGAAAAAATTTCTTTCAATATTAAGCAAACACGTGGGAGAATATATGTTCATACAGATCAAATAAAAACTGCTTGTAATATATTGAAAAAGATTTTTGGAATAATTTCTGTAAGTCCAGTAGCGCACACTATTAGTGACATAGATTATATGGAAAAACTTGCAATAGAAATTGCTGATGAACAATTTTCTGAAAATATGAGTTTTGCACTTAAAGTTACTCGTGTAGGAATTCATAAATTTACTAGTAGAGATGTAGCAATAAGACTTGGTGACTCTATTGTTAAAAAAACTGGTGCTAGTGTAGATTTGACAAATCCTGACATTATACTTAATATCGATATAAGAGAAAAAGATGCATATTTTTATTTTGATAAAATATATGGCGTGGGTGGTCTACCATTAAGCTCTCAAGGAAATGTTTTAGCAGTTATAAACGATGAAAAATCTATTTTTGCTGCTTGGTATCTTATGAAACGTGGATGCAATACAGTTTTTGCATTAAGTAATAATTCAATAAGAGGCCTTCTTGAAGATTTTATAAAAAATTGGTATGCTAAAAAAATTATTTATGTAGTTAAAAATAATGATTATAAAAAATTTAAGGAAATAATTTCATATAATCAATGTGATGCTATTGTCGTAGGTTATTTTGTTGATGATTTAACATTAATAAAAAAACTAAAAGAAAAAACGCATCTTCCTATACTAGCACCTCTGTTATCGATGAAAATAGATAAAGTAAAACAAGATTGTAAAAAGATAGGTTCGACAATATGAATATTGTTGTTTATGGAGCTGGAGCAATAGGTTCGCTATTTGGAGCAATCCTATCAAAAAATAATAATGTTGTTTTAATTGGAAGAAAATCTCATGTTGAAACAATTAATAAAAATGGATTAATAGTTAAAGGTAAAACAAATATTAAAAAGAAAGTTTTGAGTTTTGAAAATATCAAAAATGTTAGTTCTCCAGATCTTATGATTATATCTGTCAAATCTTATGATACTGAAAAAACTATGATTGAGGCTAAAAAACTAATCAGTAAAAAAACAGTTGTTATGTCCTTACAGAACGGTCTTGATAATCTCGAAAAAATTGAAAAATATGTATCTAGGGATAAAATAGCTGTTTGTATTACAACTCATGGAGCAATTTTTTCTAAACTTGGTGTGATTATTCATACAGGTTTTGGTAAAACTATTATTGGGAACCCAAATGGTGAAAATACAAACAAACTTTTTGATATCGTAAAAATTTTTAATGAAGCAGGTATCGAAACAACTGTCAGTGATGATATTATTTGCGAGATGTGGATTAAGGGAATAATAAATTCTTCAATTAATCCTTTAACTACTATTTTTAACTGTAAAAATGGATATTTACTTGAAAATCCTATTCTGGATAAATTAGTTGAGAAAATATGCAAAGAATCAACAGATATTGCATATTCATATGGTCTAGATTTAGATTATAATGAAATGATTATGAAAACCAAAAAAGTAATTTATGAAACTAATGAGAATTTTTCATCTATGCTTCAAAGTTATAAAAAAGGAAAAAAAACTGAAATTGATAGCATAAACGGAGTAATATTAAAAATTGGAAAGAAAAACGAATTAAACTTTTTTTTAAATGATTTTTTAGTTCATCTTATAAATTCTATTTGATTATTCAAATTTATCGTTAGCTTTCATTTTAATTTAAAATTTATTAAATAGAATTATGTTGTCAAGTTATATGAAAATATTTATAACCAGAAAAATACCTGATCCTGGTTTAGAACTTCTCAGAAAGAAATATGAAATTGAAATAAACCCATACAACAGAGTTTTAACAAAAAAGGAAATAATAAAAGGTTTAGAGGGAAAAGATGGTCTTTTGTGTCTTTTAACAGATGACATTGATAAAGAAGTAATATCCTCAGAGTCTAAACTTAAAATGATTGCAAGTTATTCAGTGGGTTACGATAATATTGATGTTAAATTTGCAACAACACTTGGAATACCTGTTAGTAACACACCAGGTGTTCTTACTAATGCAACATCTGAAATGGCATGGGCTCTTTTGTTTTCAGTTGCTCGTCGAATAGTTGAAGCAGATAAATTTACGAGAGCAGGTAAATTTGCAGGTTGGGATCCTTTGCTTATGCATGGAAAAGATATAGCTGGTAAAACTCTTGGTGTTGTTGGAACTGGTCGCATTGGTTCAAGTTTTGCTATGAAAAGCAAAGGATTTAACATGAAAATACTTTATGTTGATGGAAAAAAGAATAAAGTACTTGAAGAAGAATTAAATGCAAAAAAAGTAAATCTCGAAAGGCTTTTGAAAGAATCCGATTTTATTTCATTGCATGTTCCATTAATTTCTGATACATATCATCTAATAGGTGAAAAACAGTTTAAAATGATGAAGAAAACAGCCATTATTATAAACACTTCCCGTGGACCTGTTGTTGATGAAAAAGCACTTGCAAAAGCTCTTAAAGAAAAATGGATCTTCGGTGCAGGACTTGACGTATATGAAAAGGAACCTGAAATAACAAAGGAACTAATTCATTTTGATAATGTTGTTCTTCAACCTCATTCCGCATCTGCAACAACAGATAGTAGAAATGATATGGCAATAATGGCTGCAGAGAATATGATCGCTGGATTAGAAAGGAAAATACCGCCTAATTGTGTTAACCCCGAGGTTTTTAACAAATAATTTTACTAAGATAGATATTTCTGAAATTTCAAAGTAATAGAGCATTAACTATAAAGTAAAAGTCCAAACCTCTGGTTCATCTGGTAGATCTTCTTTATCTATTTCTATTTCATTTCCAACAGGTATTACTTTGTAATTATTTTGCTCAAGAAAACCATCAATTCCAGATATGGATAAAGAAAGTCCCCCTATTTTGTAGTGCATTGGAATAACTATTTTTGGCTTAATTGCTTTAATAACATTCCAAGCCTGTTTGTCATCAACTGTAAAAGTTCCACCAATTGGTACAAATAAGACATCTACTTCCCCAATTTTTTCAACTGTTTCACTATCAATCTCATGCCCTAGATCACCTAAATGGCAGAATTTAATCCCATCAATTGTGAACTTGAACATAATATTATTTCCACGTTTTGCGCCACCTGCTTCGTCATGATAAGAGTCTATACCCCTGATCTCCACATTATCGATTGTTCTTTTACGCCCATCTAATATTATTTTAGATCCTTCTTTTTCAACGGATTTTACACTGTTATGATCATAGTGATTGTGAGATACAAGAATTATATCACCTGTAACATTTGGTGCAGGTATTCCTATTGATTTGCCATCATGCGGGTCGGTTACTAATGTTTTATCGTTACTTATTTCCCAACACGAATGACCATGCCATCTTATCTGTAACATACTTTCTTTTTCCTCCCCTGGTAAGCCAAACATATAACAAATTGATTATAAAAAAATTATGGCCGAAGCCGCCCGAATTTAATATAATCAATAGTGTTTTTAGAGGTTTTAGCAAAAATAATTTCTTTATTGACTGAATGTGCAAGGCGAACAGCACGACTCATTTCAGACCAAATGCTTTTAAAATCCTTTGGTAGAACATGCACTAAAAACTCTGCATGTGTTTCATCTGGATTCTTTGTGTATGAACGGAAATGCGTTCCAAATTTAAAACCGGTTTTCACAATAAGACCACGTTTTTTTAAATTCTTAAAAACAAAAAAATAATCATTTAGATCTGATTGAACTTTTAGAGCCATTTGCTTCAAACTGCTTTTACTTATCTTTTTATCGTTTACTGTTTTAATATTAATTATATTTTTATCCTGTAAATACAATGCTTCCAGTAACGATATTTGCAAACCATCATTAACAGGCTTTCCATAAAACTCTTTTTCAAACAAATCCTTCGCTTGTTTTTTATCAAAAATAATTACTCTATTATCAAATAAAACTGCATCTGACTTTTTATAAACATATTCTTTATTTTTTCCTTTCATATCAACAATTGATACTTCATAATAAGTAATATCTCCTTCATCGTCCACTATAGCAAACCAAATCTTTTCACTAATCTTTGAAGCAGTTTTTATTAAATCACTAGTTTTTTCAATATCAAAAATATCTTTCTCAGAAAAAACAGATACAAGAAAATCTGTTTTTTCTTTTTTGTTTCCAATTTGACAAAAACTAGTGCCTACTAATTTATTGTAAAGCCTTATTGCGTGACCTCTATTTCTAAGATCTTTAAAAACAAGATATTTAATTTCAAAATCCGGTATTTTTTCCGCCGCTTTTTCAAAAAGATTTTGAAAACCTATTTCTTTTTTATTATAAAAAACTTTAAGTTTTTTTTCTGCTAATAAAAAAGTCCCTTCCAGCAAATCAAGCTCAAGTTTATTTCCAGATAAAGATTTACCGAAACCACTTTTATTATAAAGCCTACCTACTTCTTTTGGTTTTGAAATAATAATTTTATTTTTGACTAGTTCACCCGTTATCATCATTTTAAAACAAGCATAACAGTTGATGTTATTTTTGTTTTTTGTAATAATCCCTGATACTCCGCGGAATTTCATCGCTCGGATATCGATAATGTTCTCTAAATAATGGCTTATAGTCTTGCTTATAACTGCTCCGAGCTCGTTTTTTAGGTAACTTCGTTTTATTATCTTTCAAAACTCCTCCTATTATTAAACCAATTCCAAGACCAGCAACTACCCCAAGTAAAGCAATAAAAAACAGAAGACCAAAGTCATAAATACTGAAAAAGGATTTAAAATCTGGTATCCCAACTTCGATTGATGAACTAATTCCAATGGTTACATTTGTAAAGCCTAAAACACCAGCTATCATACCGCTATATTTATAGTAAATTAATGCCGCATTATTATTTGATTCATTTCTAAGGCTTTCAGCATATTCATAATAGCTGACCGCGAGAACTGGCTCAATACCTTGTTTACGGCTTTTTGCAATGTTGCTACTTGCTCGTTCACTGGAAATATTAAGTCTGTCCCCTGATTCTGCTCCGATGATTTCAATTGCAAGATTAGCATATGCCATCGCCTCAAGTGCTTCAAAAAGAGATGCAGCCGGATAATCCCTATCAAGATCATCTCTTGCTGTTTCAATTAGGTTTTCAGCATCGATTAAGTAATCTGTTGAATCGGTATAAGTACTGCCTATCTCATCCAATATTACGCTGGAGTATACAGCTGCCTGTGTCGCTTCCTCAATGTATTCTAAAGCTAAATTTTCAATTGTTGTATTTGTTAACTCTCCTGTATCATTGAATTTTGTCCCAATACCGATCCACCAGCTAATGCTATTGCTACGTTCAACTACAAAAGCAATTTTTTCTAAAAAAGAAATAACATCAGAAAAACTATTCATATGGTCAAATTCTTCTACTGCTGCATCTAGGTATTGTTTCGCTTCAGATGCTCGTCTTTGCGCTGCACCAACACTCTGTAGTGTAATAAAACCATTTATTTCTGCTTCTTCTGCTTGTTTACTTGTATTTACATAAAGACTTTGGGCGTCTTCTAGAAGCTTTTCCAAGTAACTAATATTTCCCGAATCATAATAATCGCAAGCATAGGTAACAAGTCTTGATGAAATCAACGATTGAAAAGATTTGCTAGTACTAGTGTAATATAGATTTTGGTCATACCAACCGTTGGATTCTTCTAATGCTTGTTTTGATCTTTGTAATTCTAGATTTACATTATTTCGATAATATGTTGGAAAATAATTTGGAATAATTGAGTTGTTAAACTTTAAACTGGCGTTATTATAATCGACAGTAGCATTTTCAAGAAGCATGCTTGCTAGTGGTTGCATTGATTGAATATATTGTTCGGTTGTAATTTCACTGTCCCCATCTTCAAATATAAAGCGATATCCGGTGAAATTTTGTATTGCTTCATTTATCTCTGCTACTTCCACTACTTCGATTCCATAATTATCCCAGGCATACTTGGCAATATTGCGTGTTACAGGCCTGGTAACAGTTCTAATCCATCCATTGCTAGTCTCTGTTGTTGTAACCATTTCTGTGTATGTTCCTTGACCTTTGGGAATTAAAAATCTTTTTGCACCAACTGAATATGCCGCATCTATTTTTTGTGGGATTCCTCCTATGGGACCAATGCTCCCATCAGGGTTTATCATCCCAGTCATTATTGTTTCATTGCTAATGGTCCAATTTTCTAAAAGACATATTGTTGCAACTGTCATTATTGCTCCTGCAGAAGGTCCACCTATAACTGGAGAATTTGTTCTGACAACGAAAAAGTAATCATATTTTGATGGATCCACATCAGAATTTTTATCATTTGAAACAAGCGCACTTGCAACTTTTACAGCAAGTCTTGCAGAACCTTGCATATCAATTTGTGTAAGGGGAAGGGTATCTACAAAAACACGCCCATTACCATTATTTTGAACTGTAACTGTAATTGTTGAGATTACCCCGACATATCCTTCCGAAGTGCTTGCTACAGCTGGAGCATAGACAGTTGCATTTCGATAAATAACATACTGCTCTCCTTCATAAAGCTGACCAGGGTTCAGTTCTCCTAATAATGGCTGGTTTAATGATGAGCAAAATATCAATATTATCGTGAAGAATATGATTATTTTTTTATTCATTTTTAACTCTCAATTTGATAGCTTTGAATATCAGCGGTTATAGAAATAACTCATTAAAAAAGGTTATTATTTTATCTACTATAACAATTTTAATTATATAGTCATCTTAATAATATTAGTAACGCCCAATATTCTTAAGTAGAGGAACTAGATACCTTTACCCTCCAAAATCAACAAATTAGGGGGAAAATATGGTCAAACTTCATGAGCAAATTCTTAGAGATGCTCACCAGTCGATGCTTGCTACAAGGATGAGAACCGAAGACATGCTACCGATTGCTAAAAAACTTGATGAGGTAGGATATTTTTCATTAGAGGTATGGGGTGGAGCAACATTTGATGTTTGTATTAGATACTTAAATGAAGATCCTTGGGTGAGATTAAATAAACTTAAAGAGGCAATTCCAAACACCCCTTTGCAAATGCTTGAGCGGGCAATGAACATTGTTGCTTATTGGAATTTTCCAGATGATGTTGTAAAAAAATTCTGTTTTTTTGCTAAAAAAAATGGTTGTGATTATTTTAGAATTTTTGATGCTCTTAATGACCTTCGGAACATGGAAACACCGATGAAGGCGGTAAAAGAGGCTGGTGGTCATGTTCAAGCATGCATGAGTTATACAATTTCTCCTGTGCATACAGTTGAATATTTTGTTGAAAGATTCGAGAAACTAGTAAAGATGGGTGCAGACACGCTATGTATCAAAGATATGGCAGGTATGATTTCTCCCCAGCGTGCATATGATATTGTCAAAGGATGTAAAGATGCCGGAATAAAACTTGAAATTGATCTTCATACCCATTGCACAAGTGGAATGACGGGTATGGCTTATCAACGAGCAGCAGATGCAGGAGTTGATATTTTAGATACAGATATTAGTGCTATTAGTGGTGGTACTGCTGCACCTCCAACAGAAAGTGTAGTTGCAGCATTCAAAGACACACCCTGGGATACAGGCTATGATTTGGAGTTATTAATTGAAATCCGAAAATACTTCCTAAAGGTTTGGGATAAATATCGACATCTCCACAGGTTTAATGCTTTAAAGTTTGATCCAAGTGTAACACTTCATCAGATACCTGGAGGGATGTTATCTAATTTGATTTTCCAACTTGAAGAACAGGGAGCACATGATAAATATCGAGATATTCTTGATGAAACAGCTCGTGTTCGTGAAGAGCTAGGATATCCACCTTTGGTTACCCCTTCAAGTCAAGTAGTTGGCGTTCAAGCAGTTATGAACGTACTTCATGGTCGATACAAGGTTATTACAAAAGAAACAAAGGATTATTGTAGGGGCATGTATGGTAAATCTCCGGCGCCGATAAAACCAGAAATTATGAAAAAGATACTTGGACCAAAATGGAAGGACGAAGTAATTGATTGCAGACCTTCTGATTTAATTAAACCGATGTGGGATAAATCTAAAAGCAAGCTAAATGAAATTGATGGTGGTTCTCTAATTAAAAAAGAAGAAGACATAATGACCTATATTTTGTTCCCGCAGGTCGGTCTTAAATTTTTAAAGGGTGAAGCTAAAGCAGAGTTTACATCAGCTCAACTTCCACTTCCAATTGAAAATCCTTTAACAAGAGCAATGGTAAAACAATCATTTCCTGAATATAAACAACTCTGGATTGACCACCTGAAGACCGAGTGGGGCCTGCTCAAATCCCAACAGAATTTGAAGTTGAGGTTGATGGTGAACCTTACGAAGTAAAAGTTATTCCAGCAGGTGGATTTTTGGTAGCAGGTGCTGGAAAACCAGCAGTTCCTGGGAAACCAAAAGATATTGAAGGAGCAGTTAAAACTAACATGCAAGGTACAATTCTTAGTATTAAAGTTAATAAAGGTGACAAAGTCAAAAAAGGCGATATTATTGCAACTATAGAAGCTATGAAAATGGAGCAAGAAATAA
>MUGC01000254.1 GCA_002900535.1 Thermoplasmata archaeon M9B1D
TTTATACAAATGAGGATATTAAAAATCTGGGCGAAAATTATGATGATTTAATAACTATGGGATCAATAATGCAAACCTTGCATGATCTGTTAAAAAACCAAACACAAACAACTTTTAAAAAAGCAACTGTGATTTCTTTAAACACAAAACCTACATACAAAGATTCATTATTTCATGAAGAATACAATGTTAATCTTACATCATCTTTTTTTGGAGTTAATGACTCGTTAAATATACATAATTTCATTAACGGCGTCTTGGATATGGGGGCTAAACTTGATTACGACTTTAATTTATATGCTAAAAAAGGGTGGAACAACTCATATATTATAAATCTTGGAGAAAATTTTGATTATACTAGTACAAATGGAAAAGTTAATGAAAAAACAATAGAATGGGTTGTAAGAAACGGCAATGGAAACCAACCAAGCCTCTCAGCGGATCTTATAATCAGAGATATGTCCTCAACAACAAACTATAAAACTCAGGACATTTTTTTAGAATTTGAGTTAGACGCAAGAGGCGGAAAAACTAGTCTAATCTCTAATATTCAGACGAATAGTATTGATATTAGCCAGTACAATGTTTTACCTGACTTTATAATAAATTTAACACACATTTCATCAGATGGAATTAGACTTTTTATTGACAATAATTTAATTTCCCTTGACTCTTTTTACCAAAAAACCTTAAAATCAATAGAAGAACTAATCATATCAACCATTGAGACATCTACTTTCAATCAAACTCTTGATATGATTTTCGGTTGGGATGAAGCTACAACCACAAACATTGTTAACCCATATGATATAAATAACATGGATAACAATCCACCCATAACTGGGATACTTACAGATAGTAACGTAAACTTATTGTTGTATAATTTTCCGATTAGAGCAACTTTTGGTCTTGTAAATTCAGGTGCTAAGGCGATTGTATCAGGAGACGATATCAATTTTCGTGATAATCTCAATAAAATAGGTTATCCATATAGTATTTCTCTTCTTATGCCTAAAGATGTATCTTTTGGTAAAAGCAATATTTTTACATGGAATGATACAATTGCATTTTCTGGCGATATAGTCTCAAAAAATGCAACAGTTTACACTGAGGAAGACATAAAAACAGTAATTGAAATTGAAATCAAAAGCACTGATCTGAATCTTTTTAGTTTTTTTATAGGTCACACTGAACTGACATTTGGAATATACTTAGAGGAAAAAACAGCCTATAACGTAACATCTTTACCTGAGGAATTTACACTTCCAGAAAAAATATCACTAGAGTATCTTAATTCCGATGCATTTAGAATTTGTGTAGATGAGGGAATCTTTAATCAAGAAAACATCAATGACTTTCTTACAAATGAAAAATTAGATTTTGAGAAAAGGATGAAAAACATAATCCAAGGATCAAAGATTAAGGGAAGCACAAATAGAGGAACTTTTGAAAATTCTCTTGAATGGGATGAGGATATTAATGAAATGAGTGGAGAAACACCTGTGAAAACTCATTCCTATGCACACATATCACATCCTGTATCTTTTGCACTTTCAATTACTCCACCTACTGTCAAAATACCTACCCAATTCTATAACTTTTCAAGCATAAAAAATCAAACAGTTACATACAGAGTGATTTTCCCAAATGGAATTCATATTTCTGCAACGGATACCAAAGGTCTGACAGAGGTGAAAGAAACTTCAGATGGAAAAGACTATATCCAATTAACATTAACTCCCAATGATACAGGGTCTGTTATTGTATCTTGCGATATAACACCATCTGCATTATTTCTAGTAGGGCTTTTTACACCATGTATCATAAGTATTTTTATCACCATATTGCTAATCGCTCTAATATTGTTTTTAAGAAAGAAAAGAAGAAAAAGGAAAAAATCACCACCTGTCGTATATGATGAACCAATAGAAGAGAAATCAACAGATTATGAAGATAAAGAATATTATATTCCGCCACCACCAGGATCAAAATAAATATTTTTTTATTTTTTACTTTTAAAGCTAGTTAAAATAAGCGGGAATTTTTTAATCAATGGTTTTAAAATTTTTGAGGGGTAGTCTATATCCCCATAATTATTAATAATATCGATAACTTTTTGCTTTTTGAAAAACCCTATGTATTTATTAAACTGTTTATCAGAAAGTCGCTTGTAAAAAGATCTAAATTTCATACCCATTGAAAGTTCACGACCAAAATCCTTTACCCAAAGTTTTTGATATTTTTTCAAAAAATGATCTGAAAAATCATTATTTGTTAATGCATCAACTGCAACATTTGCACAATGATCAGCGCATAGCAAAC
>MUGC01000255.1 GCA_002900535.1 Thermoplasmata archaeon M9B1D
GATTTTAATCGCTTTGCCCTTTTTCTCCATTAGCATCTCCTCACCAGACATTTGGGCAATACCCACAGCAATAGGTTTATGATTACGCTCATCGCAGATCCAAACTTGATCACCTTTATTTATATTTTTATCAGAATCAATAATTCCTGGAGCCATAACATCTGCACCATTTGTTACAAATCTAACAGCACCCATATCAACTACAACATACTTCTTTTTAGGTTGAAATCTATTCACACCTAAAAGTGTAAATATTATTTTATCATGATAATATAAAAAGGATGTTTCTCCATTTACAATTAATAGTTTTTTGTCTTCAAAATTACCAGTTTCAACAATTGCTTTTTCATCAAAAAAATCGTCTTCAAACTCATTTTTTAAATCTTTAATAATTTTTTTTATATCTTTTTCTTTTAGCCTATATCTATTTTTTAGTTTAAAATCCATTAAACTAGAAATTTACAAAAGCATTATAACATTTATTATTTATTTCCCTAAGCCCAAATACTTATAAACAAGATATTTATTCCGTGCCCCTAGGTAAATATTATGGATAAGCCACTAAAGATACTACACGCAAGCTTAAACAAAAGGGTAATGGTAGAACTAAGAGGCAGCAGAGGATTTCATGGAACACTTGATGGATACGATGTCCCACATATGAACCTAGTATTAAAAGGCGCAGAAGAAATAGTAAACGGAGAAACAATTCTCAAACATAACACAGTAATTGTTAGAGGCGACAACATAATATTTGTATCACCATAAAAGAGGAATTAATCCATGACAAAGGGAACAGCATCTAAAATGGGCGGCAAGAGAACCCACACAATATGCCGAAGATGTGGAAAACATTCATATCATATACAAAAAAGAGTATGTGCTGCCTGTGGATTTGGAAAAACAGCAAAAATCAGAAAATACAACTGGATAAGAGATAAAAACTAAAATTACTCGTTTTTAAAAAAATTAAAATCCTGAAGAGTAGTCCACAATTTTTAAACTAGGATCACCCAAAAGTACCCATTGCTAAACAGCTTTACAATCATAAGCATAGCCCCAAGCTGAAGGATTATTTCAACATATCTTAAATAATTAAATAAAATATTGTACTAATAATTTTTAATATTATGAATCTATAAAAAACATATAACCTGCCATATATTATAAACCTAATATATATCCTGCCTATTTCCTTGACTCAAATGAAAGAAAATATAATGAAAGAAAATATCTGTAGAGATTATTGTTACCAAACAACAAGAAGCAAGATAAAACCCGTAAATTACAAAATGGATAAATTAGAATTGGTTATTTTTGATATGGATGGCGTACTTACAGATATAATTAGTTCATGGAAATTTATTCATGATTACTTTCATACAACAAATGAAAAATCTGTAAGTGATTATGTAAAAGGCAAAATTAATGATAAAGAATTTATAAAAAGAGATGCAATGCTTTGGCAAGAAAATGGGAGACCTGTTAAAAAAGAAAAGCTAGTTGAAATTTTATCAGATGTCCCAATTATGAAAGGAGCAAAAGAATGCGTTTCTGCTTTAAATATAAATAATGTAAAAACAGCAATTATTAGCGCTGGTTTAGATGTTCTTGCTAATCGTATTGCAAAAGATCTTGGTATTAATTATGCATATTCAAATGGTATAAAAACAGATGATAAAGGCTATCTTATTGGCGATGGAATTGTTAATGTACAGCTGAAGTTTAAAGAAAAAAGTGTAAAACGACTTGCAAAAAAATTAAATATTAAAAATAATAGAATTGCTACAGTTGGTAATTCTTGTTATGATATCCCAATGTTTGCAGCCTCTGGCATTGGAATCGCCTTCAACCCTGATGATGAATGTGTAAAAAAAGCTGCAGATTATGTAGTTGAAAAAAAAGATTTAAATTTAATAACTCCAATTTTGGAAAAGTTTTTTTAATAGAGATTTTTAAATAAGTAAAGTTTATTACATGTGCTAACATTTATCGTAGCGGCAGGCAGTATTATGAAAAAAGATAGATGTGTTTTAACGAGTGTAATTGAAACCGAACTTGATATACTTAAACGCCATGTTAATGTGCTTAAAACACTTAAAAAAAACCAACCCATGGGCATAATTAAGCTTTCTGAGCTTACAGGCTATCCTCAACATATGGTAAGGTATAGTCTAAGGATACTTGAGCAAGATGGTCTTATTGAGCCATCTCCACAGGGCGCTGTTACAACAGGAGAGTTAGAAACAACAATGACGCTACTTAAAAAAACACTTGAAAAAATAAACAAAACCTCTGAAGAAATGATAAAGGAC
>MUGC01000256.1 GCA_002900535.1 Thermoplasmata archaeon M9B1D
CTAGTAAGCAATATGGAAATTTTATGTTTCTTTTAAAAATGTTGTATATAAACATTCCAAATGGGATAGCAAGGAATAATATTAATGAGTTTGAAAAAATTGTCCAAGCTGCAGGCATGTAAGATTGTCCCCATACTGGAATTAGAGATATTTGTGGTTGTGTTGGTACAAGTATTGCTATTGCCATTAAGGCTTTTGCATCTGCCCCACCAAAGACTAGCCCTATTTGAAATAATAAGTACACAAGTCCAATCATTATTGGAATAAAGATTAAAATGTATATGTTTTCAAATCCTGGATAAAAATACTGAATCGCTATTAGGATCAAACCAGTTATTGCCATTATAACCCATAACTTGTTTGATGCTTTTCTAGTTCTAACATCTGTATAAGAAGCATATGATAGTATCATTAATCCAACAATAAGTCTTATAGAGTCTAACAAGGTTGCTGTATCAACCATATTTAGATGATATAAGGATCAATGATATTAAAATAATGATTATTTTTAATTTTTGTAATTTTGAAAGTAAAATGGATATATACATTAATGAATATTGAACTAAAAAATATAACATCTAATGTAACAGATTAAACAAAAAAGTGGAGGTGGATGGGTTTTTTGAAGAGGCAGCATCAGCAAAAACCCAAATCCATTGTTAAATATTTTCTATTAAACATAATTATCTTTCACATATATAAACTCTTACAACACTTAATGAAACAAAAGTTTCATATAGATCTTAAATAATCTTATTTGATTCGAAAATTGTAAAATAAGTAATTTTATAGAAAACAAATATAAAATTTAGATTTTTATATTCTGATATAAAAATAAAAAAAAATGTACTTTAGAACAGAATAAATCCTGTTTTAAACAAAAAATTGCAAGTAAAAATCCAAATTTTATGAACAAATATACATTAGAGCAAAATACTTTAATTTATAATTTATCTAACTATTAGATATTGGTGTATAAGAATGAAAGAAGGATATCTTCAGCTTAAAATATCTGAGCTAAATGATAAATGCAATAAAATAGATCAAATGTTTTCTTTAGAGAAATCAAAAATCGAATTACTAGAAGAAAGAGTAGGTGGCTTAAAGGAACTAATTAAAAAACTAAAAGATTTAGATAATTTTAAGGAAAATATTTTAAAAGAAGTAAAAAACGAAAATCAAAATATCATCAATCAAGAGATAAAAAATATTTCAGATAAAATACCAAAATCTGCAGGAGAAATAATAGAAAATAAAACCAAAGAAATAGATATTTTCTTAGGAAAAATGAAAAAATATGAAGAAGAATTAATAAAACAAGAAAAACTGATCAATAATATGAATGAAAAAATTGATTATTTAACTAAGCATAACGAATATCTTATGATGAAACTGGTAAACAAGACAGTTTTATCCGATAGAGAAGTCAATGAGTTAGATAGAAGATCTGCTAAAAAGTAAAGATAAAAAAAAATTTAAGAAGAAATATTTAAAATATTCAAAAGTGAATTATTATAAAATATAGAAAGATTTATTAAATTAATAAACTGTTACAGGTTTGCAAAAAATTGGGATGCCGCATATAAATATTCGTTGTAGAGCATCTACTAAATCGAAAGGAGATTTGGTAAGAATGCAAAAGGATGGGAAAATCAAATTAGATAATTGTATTATAGAGGCAATGTTATCAATTGAAATGGGGTTTTTAGGTTCATTAAAAGGAAAAAAAATCAAATTTAATCTAAGCCCCTTATCAAAGTCTAAAAATTTAAAAGAAAATAATAAAAATTTCGTTGATTTTCATTTAGATATTACAAAAAAAATAGATAAAGTAATTAACGAAAATGAAAAAGTAAATAATCAACAAGAAAGACAACCTGAAACAAATATAGATTTTGTGGAAATTAGAAAAAACTGGTTAAAAGGACCGTTATTTCCTGAATTTAAAACAGATCCTCAAGGTAATCCAATTTTTAATGAAGTAAATATTGGCGAAGATTTATTTGAAATTATCTCTCCACCAGAGTTTGAAAATAATATCAATAGAGAAGATTGGCATGAGGATACATTAGTTCCAACAGTAGAAAAACCAAACAACGAAGAATACAAAAATATACTTATTGACGAAGAAAAACAAAGCTCCCAAAAATGGTTAATGAGTCTTAGTAAAATTATAATTAAATCAAAAGATAAACCAAAAAAAGAAATAGAACAAGAAAAAACAATTAAAACTAAAAACGAAAAACATAACGGATATACTACTATCAAAAAAGATTTAGAAAATACCAAAAAAGAACTAGAGCAAAAGAAAAA
>MUGC01000257.1 GCA_002900535.1 Thermoplasmata archaeon M9B1D
ACTACCTTCAACATAAGGAATTTTTTCTTCTATCTCCTGAGCAAAAGTATCAACAGGACAAGCATTACATAATGCAGATACCTGAATAGTATGCACTTTATCTTCCCGAGCTGAAATATTTTGAGCTAATTGTAAATTTACAAAAATCTGATCATCCTCATTTCCATCTGTTGAAACAATACCCTTAACTATAAGAGTATAAGTTGATTCATTTAACAAATCTTCATTGTTTTTAATATATCTAATATTATAAGTATCTCCTACTTCTAAACCTAATTTTTTAGCAACTTCAACCCCCACCATACTGCTAATCGTATCATTTTGATCCTCAATCCATTCTCCTTTGACGTTCCACCAAGGGCTGATGGTTTGAATCCCTGTATTAAAAATAGATGAATCTTCAGATGAATATGGTTCGATTATTTCAATATCTTTATTAAAATAAGTACCAACAAGTACTACATTTTGTTCATTCACACCTTCTCCGATTCGAACGACTTGATATAATAAAGGTGCATATCCGAGAACATTGTTTCTCCAATAAATCGTTTTTATTTTCCATAAGTCACTTTCATTAATATATTTTTGTTCTGTTACGGAACCAAAATCAACACCTGGAAAACCAACATCAATTGTATCTGACTTTGGTGAAATCATTAAGTTAGCACCGTACTTTCTGAATTCATAACCAACTTTTTCTGTTACATCAAAAGAAACACTTAACAATGATGTAGTTATAGCTGCCCCAATTATTACTGAGACAACTGCTATAGCAATTCGCGATTTTCTTTTTGATAAAGATTTTCTTAATATCCTCATGAACATTGTTTACACCTATCGTAAAGATAATTATTTTGAGAGTTTAAATACTTTACGGAAGATGTAAACCTCAATAAAATCTCATACTCAATTAATAATTTTATTTTTGGAAAATAAAATAAAAAGTATAAATCTCTAAAAAAAATATTATAAAAAAATAATTTGAGAATAGAATAATAGTCGATAATAAGTTTTATAGCGCAAAAAATTTAAAATTGATAGTAAACATATATTTTTTGTGGAGGGAATGGGAGTGTGACCCATAAAAAGAAAGGGGGGGAAGAGGCATTATTAAAACTTAATTATCAGGTCAAACTCCCTTCGTTTACAATAACTGTAAACTATATGTGTTTTCTGGTTTAAATACTTTACGGTAAATGTAAACCAAAATATCATTAGATGAACAATAAATTATATATATTAGGTTTACACTATATGTAAAACAATGGTAAAAATAGAACGTATAAATCTTGAAAAAGAAGGACTAATTAAATTTTTTAGTCCAAACGAAGCACGAGTCCTTGAATTACTATGGGAAAATAATAAAATGACATCTCCTGAAATTCAACAAAAATGTAATGATTTATCCTTAGCATGTGTTTCAGGAACATTAGATAGATTAATCAAATCAGGTTTTGTTAATCGTACAATTGATGAAACTGGATCAAGATTAAGATATATTTATACGCCTGTTGGCAACAGAGAAAGAGTAGGAAATAAAATTTGTGAAAAAATTATTGACTGTTTAGTAGATACATTCGGGACATCCACAATTGAGACAATCAAGAAAAAATCGAAAAAAAAGTGAACTAAAATGAATAATATTGAATGTTTTTTTTATTGTATACAAGATGCGGGATTATTATATCCCTTAATAGGCTTGGTAGCCTTGGTTATTATTTTTGGTCTTATATTTATTTTTAAAAGAAATTATGAATCACTATTAACAAGTCAATTTTTTATGACGGTTATAATTTCACTTAATCTATTATCTATGAATTGTGATATGTTTTATTGGTTATGGCTATATCTTGGTATAATTCTAATGGGAACAATATTATTAGGTTTTGTAAAAATCTATCTTAATTTGAAACTCGATAAAAATATTTTTAAACTACCTACATTTCTTTCTGATATTGGAAAACACTGGGATGTAGATATTAGAATATTAGATTCACAGAGAATAAAGGCATTTGCATACAAAAATAAAATTTATCTTTCAATTGGATTAATTGAAAGACTTGAGAAAGATGAAATAAAATCTGTTGTTGCCCATGAAGTGTATCACCTTAAGCATAGCCCTAGCAAATTTTTATCTTCTTTTCTAGCAATTACTTCACTAACATTCAAACGTTTCAGAGATGAATATCAAGCTGATAGATACGCCGCAAAAACAACAGGATTAGCAAATCTTATTAATGCTTTTAGAAAATTACAGATAAAAGATGGTGAAAAACGTATTAATCAATTGTAAACCTCTTATATGTTA
>MUGC01000258.1 GCA_002900535.1 Thermoplasmata archaeon M9B1D
CTTTGGATTTTTCGAAGACCGCTACCCGTTATATGTGCAACACCATGAACATTTACATTTTTTAATAGTTCAACTATTTCTTTAACATAAATCCTTGTTGGTGTTAGATACACTTCACCAATTTTTTTACCTGGATACAGGTCATCTGGAAACTTATCATGATAAGAAAAACCATTTTTTAATAAAACTTTTCTTGCAAGAGTGTAACCATTAGAATGAATTCCACTACTTGAAAGACCAATTAATATATCACCTGATTTTATTTTTTCACCTGTAACAATTTTTTCTTTTTCAACATAGGCAAGACATGTTCCAGCTAAATCAAAACCGTTAATTATCTCTGGTAAAGATGCTGTTTCACCACTTATAATTGAGATATTTGAAAGCTCTGCGCCTTTTTCAAGACCTTTCCCTATCTCTTTTGTAATTTCAGGTTTTGGATCATCAATTGCAAGATAATCAACGAAAGCAATGGGTTCTGCCCCTACACATATCGCATCATTTACATTCATAGCAATGCAGTCGATTCCTACTGTATCCCATTTATTCATCTCTGTTGCAATTAAAACCTTGCTGCCGACACCATCTGTACATAAGACTAAAGCGTATTTTCCAAATTCTATCATCCCTGCATAATGGCCACCAAGTGGCTTTCCGATTCCTTCTCTTCTTTTTTTTATATTTGAAATAATCCCCTCGATTGCTTTTTCTTCTTTAAAAATGTCAACACCACTTTCAGCATAAGTCATTTTTTTCAAAGATATCGCCCCATTTATTCAACATTTGCGAAAACAGCATTGTTATGATAAAGTTTTTGAAAACAATCGACTTAGGGTAAGAGCTGTTAAATAAAGGATTTATATAATAAAGTATAATAAATTAATTGTACAATATTATGAAAAATACAATAATAGCAATAATTACAATAATAATAGTAATTACACTAACTATTACATTTGTTCCTAGATTATATGAGAATCAAAAGCCGATTAATTCTAAACCAATTATTGAAATAACATTTCCAACTAATGGTGATATTGTTTCTAATATTGTTACATTTTCAGGTAAAGCAACAGATATAGATGGTAATCAAACAATAAAAAAAGTAGAAATAATGATTAATGAAACTTGGATGGTTGCTGAAGGAACAACTACTTGGAGTTATACCTGGAATATTTTTGATATTGAAGACGGTTATTATAAGATAAGCGTACGTGCATGGGATGGAGCAGTATATTCAGAAATTAAGGAAATAACACTTAAAGTGTCAAACCCTGAAGTAGTTGAATCTGGTTCACACAAATGGGCAGTTTTTATTGTTGCTGCAAACTTTCCTAAAGATAATGAAAGTAAACTAGGCAATGGTGGTCTTTTTCTTGCAGAAAAAATAGCAGCATTTTTCATCGAAAACTACAAATATCCAACGTCAAACATGTTTATTTTATTTGATGATGGATGGATTAGAACAGAAAATGGATACGGTGAAAAACTTCAGACGTTACAGGAACGGTATCATGAATATGATATAACCTATGGTGATGCAAAGTTGGATACCGTTGAATCAACTATTAAAAATGTTGTAGATGAATCAAATAAATTTGAAGATAGCGAAGTTTTCATTTGGATATCTAGCCATGGTTATGGTAATAGCGAAGATACATTTACAGGTGGCAAAATTTTTGATAGAAGCGGTGTTTTTTTATGGGATGAGTTTTTACTCACCGATAAAAAACTTGGAAATATGCTCGCTAATTTAAAATCTACAAAGACTTGTGTTATTGTTGATGCATGTTTTAGCGGTGGTTTTGCTGATAAAACAATTTGGGACTTCCCTGAGTTATTTCTTTTTAGAAAGGATGTTGTAAAATCAGGTCGTGTTGTAATTGCTGGTGCAAGTAAGTTTAGAGTTGGTTACGCGAGTACTACTGAAGGGCCTTTGTTTTCATTATTATGGTTTAAAGGTCTTAGCACAGGCGATGCAGATGGTTATAGGTCAGGTTTTTTGAAAACAGTTCGCTCGACAAATCTTTTTGAAGATGGGAAAGTCTCTGCCGAGGAAGCATTTTACTATGCTAGTTATATGCTTAAAAATGATGAAAAACTCAAGGATTATAGTAATATGGAGCCTCAAATAAACGATCAGTATCCAAATAAGGGTATATTTAGAAGTCGTGCTGGTTTAATTTTTGGGCAATAATATTTAAAACATTATTGTTATTTTTGTAATTAATTAAAATGGAAAAAGAAGCAAAGTTTTGGAAATCTTTATCTAATCATAAAGTCCAATGCAGCCTTTGTT
>MUGC01000259.1 GCA_002900535.1 Thermoplasmata archaeon M9B1D
AAATGGTTTATGGTATATAATAAACACTTATGCTTAGCATAAAGATAATACGAACATTATTAAAAAGGAAAAAAGAAGGTTAGAATTACTCCTAATCCAACCTTAATTTTGAAGTCAAAAAAGGTAATCTTTGAATAACAATTCTTTTTTGACTTTATAAAGGTTTGGATTCCAATTATTAAAAGGAATGACAAACAATGGAAAAATGGTTTAATCAAGATTTTAAAACTGTTGAAAATTGCGATCATAAAGATTTTAAATTAAGTTTTGAAAATATTCCGCCACCACATTATGCAAAAAAAATTTGTATTGTATGTGGTCATAATTTGGGCTGGGCTAAAAAGCCAGAAAATGAAAATAAACGCCCAAAAAATAAATATGTGTTAGATATTGCTAAATTTCATAATATGGCCCTAGATAAAGTGAGATGTTTTTATTGTAGTAGATTAGAAATACAATTGGGAATAAGAGAAGGATTTGAAGTTGAGCATATAGTACAATTAGTTGATGGTGGAATAGATGAATTAGAAAATTTGCAAATTTTATGCACAGCTTGTCATAAAATGAAAAATTGGATGATTACCTATATAAGAAATCATTTAACGGAGAATAAGGAATAAATTGAATTTCAGTTCGTTATTTAAAATAATCGATAACTATCAGATAAATTATTTTCCATTAAATGAGAAAAGTAAAGATCCAAGAGGATTGATTAAATGGAAAAAATATCAAAAAGAGCGTTTTCCATTATATTTAAGACATAAATATTTTACATTGTCCACAAAATATAATATAGCGATAATATGCGGTGAAATTTCAAATAATTTATATATTATTGATGTTGATCAAAGGGAATTTGCGGATTTATTTGAAAAAATGATACCTCAAACATTTACGGTTCAAACAAGTCATGGTAAACATTTTTATTTTTTTGATAAAACCACTAAAGACATTGATCGTTATGAATTTCGAGAAAGAGAAACTGATGAAAAAGAATTATTTGGTGTTGATATAAGAGGTGAAGGAAGTTATGCAGTTGGTCCAGGTTCGATCCATCCATCGGGATCAGAATATAAACTTATTAAAAATAACCCCATTCCTAATTTCCAATGTGCTATAGCTATTAATATAATTTATAAATTAGGAGATAAATTAAATTTAAAAATAAAAAAAGTAATAGGTAATACTGAAAAAAAAACATTAAAAAAACAGAGCAAAAAGATTTTCGATAAGAATAACATTAATGATGAAATACAAGAACTGGAAAATATTTTGCCTTCATTGTCATCTATGATTGGATTTGAAGGTTTGGGTCCACATCCTATTCATGGTAGTGAAACAGGAAAAAATCTTGATGTAACTGGAGATCAATGGTTTTGTTTTAGACATTTTTGTGGAGGTATGCGTTACAAAAAGGAATAGCAGATTGTTCGGAAGGAAGAAATAAGCAACTAAAATTGTCAACTCAACAATGGAAGGAAGTTTTTCAATTAATTAGAGAAGAATACAATCTTCCAAATACTTACAAAGAAGAAAAAAATAAATTATTAACAGAAGTAAAGAATTTAATAGCTACTACTAAAAAAAATGAATTACAGGATTGGGACCAATTATGATTGAAGCACCATCTGAAAGCAAGGCTCATTTTTATGCTGATATACGTGATAAATTATTTAAATCTGAAACAAAACAAAAACAATTTGAAACACTTGTTATCTATTTTCTTACAAATTATGAAATAAAAACAGACCAAGTAACAAAATTAATTTGGATTTATAAAGAAGGTATTTTTCAAGCAATTGGAGAATATTTCCTTGAACAAGAAATTTTAAATATTAATCCTTGGTATACTAAATCTGATGTAAATGAAATTATTTATAAAATTAGTGTCAAGACATATTTTGATGACTTTCCTTTTAATAAACAAAATATTGTTGTTGTTTCAAATGGCGTAATTGATTTAGATAAATTAGGAACAGGTGATGAATATTTTTTTGAATTTTCATCTGATTATCTGACCACTTTTAAAATACCTGTTAAATATAATGAATTTTCTGATTGTCCAATAATTGAACAATTTTTACAGGATGTTACATGTAAAGACCAAGAAATGTACATTTATTTATTAGAAATATTGGCAGATATTTTAAATAATCATTATAGAAGCCAAGTAGGACATTTATTATTAGGTGAAGGAAATAACGGAAAGGGAACATTTATTAGACTCATAAAACAATTCCTCGGGAAGCGAAATTATAGCACTTTAAGTTTAGAACAATTAAAAGCTGAATCATTTTTAACATTTAAGTTAAAATATTCAAGAGCTAATTTAGTGGGGGATGTTAATGATCAATATATAAAAGATTCGGGATTTATAAAAAACATTACAGGAGGTGATGAAAATACCACTGACATTAAGCATGTACAGGATCCTCCTTCATTAGAAAATATTGCCAAATTATTAGTAAGTGGTCAATATATTCCTAAAACAAATGAAGATAATTTCGGCTGGTTCAGAAGATTTATTATTTCAGAATGGAATTTTAATGCAAATACTGCTCCTAATCTAGATTTTAAGGAGGAAAATCTTCACACTGAATCAGAATTAAGTGGATTATTAAATAAAATATTAGTCTGCTATATTGATTTTTCAAGAAATAATTTCAAATTTGGATATAGAAGTAAAAAGTCGGAGGATGAATTAAGGCAGGAATATTTAATAAAAAGCAATCCAGTTAAAATATTTGTTGAATTGATGATTGAAATAACTGATGATGATGATGATTATATTATTAAAAGAGATCTTTTAAAAATATATGATGAATTTAAGACTGAATTTAAAGCAGCAAAAAAAACAGAGATTCGTTTCCATAAAGACTTTAAAAAAGAACTTCCTAATATTGCATCAACAAAAAAAGGAGGACATAATGCTTATAAAGGGCTTATATTAAAAGGAAAAGCATTAAAATATAAAGAAAAAATTCATTCTGCAATAAATAATAAGAATATAGACCAAGATAAAAAGGAAATAAAAAAAAAAAAGGAAATGGATAAATATATTCCTAACAGTGTAGCTGATAAAATTCTTAAATTATATTATAATGATTATGAAGCCTTTTTTGAAAGGGAAGATTTTTATAGAGTGTTACAAGCTCATAAAAAGGACGCTATTGATAAAGCTATTGAAGAATTATTATATGAGGGTAAATTACATGAACCGCGACCAGATCTTTTTTCAATTATTCATTAGACTTTAAATATTATAATAATTTTTTGTTATTTTTTAAACATTTACCACCTTTACCATGTAAACCACCTTTTTCCCTATTATGCTATAGTTGTAATTATTAGACCGCATAAAGGAAAAGTCTGGAAAGGGTGGAAAGGGTGGAAAAACCCCATTCTAAACTCCTTTAATTATAACTTTTAGTTATTATATACTTTTTTGTTTACAAACTTTTTTAGCAGCTAGCGAATTTTTCTCATATGCAAAAACTCTACCTGTCATCTTTACCTTCCAACTTTTGCTA
>MUGC01000032.1 GCA_002900535.1 Thermoplasmata archaeon M9B1D
ATATATAGCCAATGCTTTTATTTTATTATTTCTTTTTTTTCATTTAGTTAAATATTTAAGGTTATTTTTTATTTGAAATGTAGGATGCACCCTGAAAGTCAAAGCGTTTTACTAATCTCTATGCCTTTTGCAGGTGTCGAAATACCTTCAATACAGTTAGGTGCTTTAGAGTCTTGTTTGAAAGAAAGAGAAATAAATATTCAAACAAGACATCTTTATCTTAGGTTAGCCGAAATTTATGGGATTAAAAATTATAACTTCTTGATTTATCCTCCTAACGATTCTTATACTGCTCAAATAGCTTTTTCAAAATATGTTTTTCCAAATCATTGGGAGGAAAATAAGGATAAGTTTAAAGAATACTATAACACTCATATAATTAAGCAAAATACTGATGTTTTTTCATTTGATGAATATCTTCAAAAAACTGATTTTTTTTATGATTGGTTTTTTCAAAACGTAAATTGGCAAGAGTTTGATATACTCGGTTTTACAATTAACTATGGTCAATTTTTGCCATCTCTTTCTATTGCAAAGAGGATAAAAGAGATGGATTCTAATAAAAAGATAGTCTTAGGTGGGAGTCGAACAACAGGTCTTTTAGGTAAAAGGATACTTGAATATTTTGAGTATATCGATTTTATAGTATCTGGTGAAGGTGAAGAAGCACTATATCAATTAGCTTTTGACTCTGGGAATTATGAATCTATTCCAAATTTAATTTACAAAAAAGAAAATACAGTATTTTTCAATGAAAATATAAATTATCTTGATATGAACTTTCTTCCAACCCCATGTTATGATTCTTTTTACCAGGAGTTAGCAGCATGTTCACCAGAGTTGCAACAGGTTTATAGTTACAATGCAAGACTCCCTGTTGAAATATCTCGGGGTTGCTGGTGGAATAAATGCACATTTTGTAATCTTAATATACAGCATAAAAAATATAGAGAGAAAAAAGTAGAAAAAATAATAGATGAAATAAATTTCTTATCAGAAAAATACAAGATTTTATCATTTCAAATCATTGGAAACACGTTACCATTAAAAGATCTTGGACTTTTATGTGAAAGACTTATCCAAACTGGGAAAGATTTTAACTTTTTTGCTGAAGCAAGAGCGGATACTCTTAAAAGCAATCATTATAAATTGTTAAAAGAAGCAGGTTTTAGGACAATACAAACAGGGATAGAATCATTTAGTCAAAACTATCTTAAAAAAATGAACAAAGGTACAAGAGTTATAGATAATATTGCTGCGTTAAAATTTTGCAAGGAGTACGATATTATGAATAAATATAATCTAATTATTGGGTATCCAAATGAAGAAGAACTTGATTTTGAAGAAACAAAAAATAATATAAAATTTGTTAAACAATATTTGGACCCGCCACAAATTTGTTACTTGAAAGTATTATTTGGAAGCCGTATTCAATGCAATCCAGAAAATTATAATATTAAAGAATTAAAATCTGCTGAAATTGACAAAATAATGTTTCCCAATGAATATCTAAATAAAGGATTTAATTTTGTATATGATTATGAAGCAAATAATCTAATCAATTTTGAAAAATGGAAACAACTAGCTGAAGAGTGGAAAAATGAAAGAGAGAATAAAACAGCCCAATTTCTAAAAACACAAATGGATGCTGATAAATATATTTTATATTTTATAGATGGACAAAAATTTATAAAAATATTTGACAAAAGAAACGCAGATAGCATAAAAATTTACAATCTTGATGAGGCTGAAAGAAATGTGTTTATTTCTTGTCGGGATATTATATCCTTTGGTGAGTTAAAAGAAAAACTCCCGGAAACCTCTGAAAACAACCTACGAAACATCTTGAACTCTTTCATAGATGCAGGAATCGTTTTTAAAGAGAACAATAGTTATCTAAGTCTTCCACTGTCCTATAAAAATATAAACAACATCTCTGTAGAGAGTCAAGACAAAATGATTGAAATACCAAAGAGTTATAATTAACTATTATAGTTTTTTTAGAAATAAACCTAATTTTAGTAAATTTATTATTTTCCTACAAAAGTAAAAAAATATTACTAATTTTAGAATTTTGTAGGATTTTTTACTGATGGGGCTTTATGTTACTGTAAAAGTATTAATATTTTGATGACAAGAATGAATGAAAATAGATGGAACCAAAACACCTGCATTTCCATCTGCATATCTACCTACAAAAAAGGTATTTATTATTCCAATAGTTCAGCACAAACTGTCACCACATCTGCAGGAAACGAAAATAATGTAAAATGTGAGGAAAAGAAAGAAATGAAAAGGGGGCAAGGAAAAGAATGTATTTCTTTTTGTTATCTTACTCAATATTAGGTGCAGGTTTAAAATATATTGATGACGCATTTGATAAAAAAATCTTCAACAGGTCAATAGCAATAGCAATAGCACCTGTTCTAAGTATTCTAGGTGCGTATTCTATGATGATTGACCCGGTATCAGCAACCATTCTTCTTGCGGTTATTTGTGGGGTTTTACTGAAAGGTAAAATCGATAACGTTGCATTTGCTCTAGGATTTGCTGTGGTGATACTAATTGCAGCTCTTTCAGGGATACAATTTTTAGTACTTCCTCTTATATTGTTAACCACAGCAGCAGTATTAGATGAAGTCGGAAATGATTACATCGACAGTGTAAAAGATCAATTAAACCCAAAAAATCCATTTCATATGTTTACAAAATATTTCCTTGGCCATAGATGGATAATGAAAACAGGGATATTATTTTTAGCAATTATGAACCTAGTGCCATTATTTTTCTTACTAGCAATGATACTTTTTGATTACGCATACTTAACTGTAAACGCATACAGTCAAGTAAAATGCCAAATGACCAGCGCAAGTAAGATAGGAAAAGTAATAGCTTCAGTGGGACATATTTTTAAATAAAAATAATATTATGGATGACTGTTATGAGAGAGTATGATGTATTAGTAATTGGAGCAGGGCCAGGTGGATCGGGTGCTGCAAAATCTGCAGCAGAAAATGGATTAAAAACATTATGTATTGATAAAAAGTTGGTAATTGGATCTCCAGTTGAATGCGGTGAAGCAGTTGGTATGAGTCTTCCTAAGGAATTTAATATTAAAATTGCACCAGAAGCAGTAAATCTAAAACATGATGGTACAGTTTTTTGGGCAAATCAAAATATAAAAATTGATAATTATTCTGAAATCTGGAAAAGTATGAGTGTAAATCGACACATATTAGATAAAACATTTGCACATGAAGCTGTAAAAAGCGGAGCGAAATTAATTGTAAGTGCTGAATTTGTTGATGCGAAAATTGAAGGTAATCGAGTAATCTCTGTTGACATCCGACACATGAATAAAAAGTTAAAAGTCAAGCCAAAGATAGTAATAGCCGCTGATGGTTTAAATTCAAAAATGGCAGAATTATTAGGACGGAGAAAATTTAAGAGCATAGAGATTGGAAAAGTTGCAGGATATGAAATGACAAATATGAAATTAGCGGAACCGAAAAAAATTCAAATGTTTTTTGAAGACATGTGTGGAATGGGCTATGGTTATATTATTCCAAAATCAAAGACTACTGCAAATGTAGGCTTAGGATCCCTTGGAATAAAAGAAACGCCTTGGGATGTCTTTGATGAATTTTTAGAAGATCATCCAATAATTTCACCACAAGTAAAAGACGCAAGTATAATCGAAGTTAAAACAGGTTTTGCACCAATTAGTGGACCGCTATCTGAAAATGTTATTGGTAACACTATATTTGTTGGAGACGCCGCTGGCCAAAATTTATCGCATGTTGGGGAAGGAGCCATTCCATCGCAAATTTGTGGAAGATTAGCAGGATTAATCTCAGCCCAAGCAATTAAAAATAACAAAATTGAGATAATCAATAATTACCAAAAAACAATAAAGGAAACACTTGGACCTTTATTCAATCATTGTGACAAGATCAGAGAAAAAATAATTGAAACTTGGACATCTGAAGAGATACCTGCAGAAAAAAGATATTTAATTGGTACAATTCTAGTTAGTGAAATTGTTCCACCAGAATTGGGAGAATTTTTTGAAAATTTGATAGGATTGGATGAACAGACAATAATAACAGAAGTCTCAAAATTCTTAAATAAGGAAAAAATTAAAGCTAAAATTATGAAAAATTAAAGTCAGAATTATAAAGAGTACATATATTAAAAGTATTTTGATAATGGTGACAAACATTTTTATCAGGGATGCAGACACTTTCTCCAGGAGTATATATAACTAAAAAACTTTCATTAAATTTTTCTTTTAATTTTTTTTGAATAATATTAATGTTTTTACCTAGTGTCTGCATTCTAATAGCACAAGATACACCAAAACCAAAATTATTATCAATATTTTGTAAAGCTGTATCTACTGCATCTGTCAATCTTTTTCCAGAAGTTGTTAATAAGCAAATTTTTTTTGATTGGAGGCTATGCGCAAGTACAATATAATCACCGACAAATAATGCAATAACATTAGGTATTATTGTGTCATTATCAATGACGCTGCCAAGTGGATAATAAATTGTCTTTGTATACACTCTATCATCAAGAATTGTTTTAGGCCATTTAGTAACATCTAAATATTTTTCAACCGCTGGTTTGTCATCGATTGAACATATGATATGACCCCAACACATATCTTTAGATATCTCAAATTTATCTCCAATAGGTATTAATCCAGACGCAGACTTTATAGTAGGTTTCAAATCAGTTTGAATACCTAAACCGATTAAAGCATCTGAATAAACTTTTTCATTATAGAATTGGTAATTTGAAATATACCTACAATCATCCATCGATGAACCACCAAGAATTGTAAAATCTTCTAATTCTTCTGATAAATAATTCAATGTTTCTGATTCTCTTGCGGCTCCTTTTAATAAAATTGAAGTTGACGCTTGCGATAATAATGCAAAAACATAAGATAATTTTTTATCCTTAATAATTCTATATTCTCCAAATAATGGTACAGATGGAAATATTGGCCCAGATATCATTTCGAATAATAATTTATTTTTAAATCGACTTTTTTTTAAACCATTTCGTATCATATTTGCACAAGATTTTGCAGCACTTTTTGGATTTCTTTTTACATGACGACCTATCCCACAATAAATATCCATATTAGGATAAGAAAATGCTAAAGAAGTCGCACCTCTCGCAAAACTTCCTTTTGAATTAATAAAACCAGCAACAGTACCTCCAACTAGCGGCGTGCCTTTAGGTAAAACATCCCATACTCCACTCAAAAATTCTTCAAATCCACCATGTTTTTCATAATGAATAGTTGAAAAAAGAAGGAAAAAATTAGGTGGCCTTGTAAGATTTTTAATAGCATTTTCTGCTACTTCTCTACCAGCTTTTCTTGCATCCCATTTACGACTCATGCCAACAGAAATTTCAAATTTTGATTCAAGCATATAATTATCCCATTTAAACAGCAGTTACAAGATTTCCTTGCTCCTGCTGATTCATTATTTTAAGAATTTCTTTTCGTGAATTTTCCAATTCTACCTCGATTAGGCCTTTATTAGAAAGCGCTGGAACAATTACTACTAACGCATTTTCAGTATCTGGAAAAACATAAAATAAAACCTCATACTCTTGCAGTCTGAATTCTATCTCATCAAGCCCTGCCTGTGAATATCCTTTTATTACAGTAAACACATCATCCATTGCTCTTTTTATTATATCCCAAATCTGCATAACCTGAGTATCAAATCTTTCCTGATCAGGCATAACACTGATCATGTTCTGACGAGCAACCATACAAGCAAGGATTTCATCATAATTAATTAAATCATTTAACACATCTAGAATAGGATCATCCTGCAATTATACCACAACTCCTAACCATTTATTCATCAATAAATTGTTTAAAAGACTTTCTTAAAAAAATTAAAAAAAGATTATAAGAATTTTATCCCACCACTAGCAATAATTATATCATGTGGTTTAAGAGTATGTTTTGTTGCACGCATCTTACGTATCGTAAGCTTACGACGATCCATAGTCATATCCAAATCCAAAAGAATGATACCATCAACCATGAACTCAGAAATAGTATCACGACTAAGACTACGAGATCCTTCAGGTATCTCAGAGGTAATCATTGATGTACATTTATTTTTATTAAGAATTTTTAAAATACGACCTATATGAGTACGCATCGCAGGAATAGATCCTGGAGTAAAATTTTTAACGGAGGCTGTAGTACCATCAGATGGGGTTATCTCACGAACACCACTAACACACACAGGTATCTCAGAAATCGGTGTAAGAGAATCCAGTACAACTCGTGAATACTTACCAGTTGATATTTCTTCATCCATTTCTTCATGAATATTTTCTTTATCTAAATCAAGATACTTAAACTTAAGATCGCCACGCTCAACCCATTGTTTGAAATCAAAACCTAGCTCATCAGCTTGTTTAAGTATATTTTCAACACGCTCATCAGACGTAAGATAAAGGCATTTTTCATTATTATTAAGCCCCTGCCAAAGATAATGATAACAAAGTATTGTTTTACCCGAACCAGGAGCACCAGATACAAGTGTTACACTTTTATTTGGAAGACCACCAGATAACAAATTATCAAGTTTTTCAATGCCTGTATTAACCCTACCTCTACATTCATCTTTTTTAAAATCCATGTCACTCGTCATCTGATCCATTTTTATCACATATCCCAAGGGATAAACCCGCTCCTGTTTCATCCCCAGAATTGTTTATCATTTAATAATTTAAATAACTTCCTAGTACATTATAAAAAACAATTCTACAATTACTAACAAACATGTTTAAAATAACAATAATCGATGGATACATAGACGAACCAACATGCTTAGGAGTACCACCATATATCAGCCCATATCCTAGATATATCACAGGAGCAATTCTAAAACAAGACAAAAAAAACCAAATTTCCTACTATACAATCGACCAGATAAGACAAAAAGACGATTTTAGCTTTTTATTAAAAAACAATTTAATAATAGTTATTGCTGGAACATCTGTACCTGGAAAATATTTAGCAGGATATCCTATTAGTCCAAATGAAATAAAAAAATTTTTAGAAAAAATAACTGTTAAAAAAATACTAGTTGGACCTGCAGCGAAACATGGATTCGGGATACAAGGTGGAAGAAAAACTTACGACTCAGTTTTACTAAAAAACATATTTGATCTAATAATTTCAGGCGACCCAGAGATTGTAATAAAAAAATATCTTGAAAACAACCTGAAAACAAAAGATATAAACATATCTGAAAAAAGAAAAAACGCACACTCAATAAAAGACTATGCAAACCTTGGAAGCAAAATTGTAAAACAACACCCATACTTTCCAGACTATATAATCGCTGAGATAGAAACATATAGAGGCTGCCCTAGAACCATTACAGGTGGTTGTAGCTTTTGCAGTGAACCTGCCAAAGGCTTACCCGATTTTAGACCAATAAATGATATAGTAGAAGAAATACAAAACCTTTACAAACAAGGTATAAAAGCTTTCAGATTAGGAAATCAACCATGTATCTTTTCATATCAAAGCATTGACTCAGGAAAAATAGAATTTCCAAGGCCAAATCCTCCTGCATTAACAGAACTATTTTCAAAAATAAGAATTGTTGCACCAGGCCTAAAAACATTACATATAGATAATGCAAACCCAGGTGTGATCGCTCGCTATCCAAAAGAAGCAGAAACAATTGCAAAAACAATAGTAAAATATCATACACCTGGTGATGTTGCAGCAATGGGTGTAGAAAGTGTAGACCCAGTTGTAATAAAAAACAACAATCTAAAAGCAACACCTGATGAATCACTACAAGCAATAAAATTAATAAACAAAATAGGCTCAAAACGTGGGAACAATGGAATGCCGGAGCTACTACCAGGTCTAAACTTTGTTTTTGGTCTTGCAGGTGAAACAAAAAATACATTTACATTAAACTACGAGTTTTTAAAATATATACTAGATGGAAATCTGCTTTTACGTCGTATAAATCTTAGGCAGGTAATTCCAATACCTGGTACAAGAATCTATGATGATATCGGTGATAAGTTTGTTAAGAAAAATAAATACTTGTTTAAACATTTTAAAAACAAAATTAGAACAAAAATTGAAAAGCCCATGCTAGAGAAAATAATCCCAAAGGGAACTATTATAAGAGATGTTTATACTGAAAAAACACAAGGGAAGCTAATGTTTTGTCGACAGATTGGAAGCTATCCTCTTCTTATTGGTGTTCCAGGCATTAACGAAAAAAATAAATTTATTGATGTTAAAATTGTTGACTATGGTTTTCGATCAATAACAGGTATCCCTTATCCTTTGGATGTAAATACTGCATCTCGTGAAACCCTTGAATCAATTCCTGGAATTGGAAAAAAAAGAACAAATAGAATTCTAGCAAATAGACCGTTTAAATCAAAAGAAGAACTAAAGAAATCCTTAGATGATTTAGAAATTTTTGATAGGATCTTAGGCTTCGTTAAATTTTAAAAAAATGTTGTTATTTAATATTTCTATGTTTTTTGTAGTAAATATAAAAGGAAAAACAGTATACCTTATTCTGATGGAAAAAAACAAATTTAAAGATCTCGAAAAAAAAATTAATTACAAATTCAAAAATAAAGAGCTTTTAACTACTGCTTTTACTCATAAAACCTATGCTTTTGAAGCCAAAACTCCTATTGAGTTTAATGAACGACTCGAGTTTCTTGGCGATAGCATTTTAGGTTTTCTTGTGGCAAAAGAACTTTACGAAAGTAATAAATATTTTTCTGAAGGTGAACTTACTCGTCGTCGATCTCAGCTTGTGAATAATTCTTTTTTAGCTAAAAAAGCAAAAAAGATGGGGCTAGGAAAATTTTTATATCTTGGACGTGGAGAAAACATGCAAAATGGCGCAAGAAATCCAACAAATCTTGCAAATGCACTAGAAGCATTGGTTGGTGCAGTTTATTTAGATTCTAATATTAATAAGGTTTGGAAGTTTATAAAATACAATGTTTTTGAGGAAGATACACATTTTTAATAAAAAAAATTAATTATAAAATTTTTTTTGCAAACGTTTAAATAACTTAATCTATATATATGAATTAACGCATGTTAAGTAGGGGGTAAATAAGTTGAGAAAAATTTTACCGATATCAATAGTTGTAATTTTAGTCCTGACAGGGCTTGGAGCAGTTGCCACACCACAAGAGCAAAATTTTGAAATTAAAAAAATAAATGTTGCTTTTTCTAAATTTACTTATGAAGATGAATCCGATTATATAACGATTAATGTTGAAGGTGCAAATGATTTTTTGATTGAGGAAGGAAAGCCTTTACTTCCTATGTACGCACAACAAATTATATTACCTTTTGGAACGAAAATTAAAAGTGTTAAGATTACACCTAAAAACTTAGTTGAAAAAAACTTACCTAAAGATATAACATCATCACCTATCGCCATGATAGCTGGCTCGCAGGTACAAACCAATA
>MUGC01000260.1 GCA_002900535.1 Thermoplasmata archaeon M9B1D
TAGTTACCTGCACCAAAACTTCCACCGATAAGGACCGTAAAACGTGGAACATTTGCTGTTGCAACAGCATTTACCATTTTAGCGCCATCCTTTGCAATTCCTCCTGCTTCATATTTTCGACCAACCATAAAACCAGTTATATTTTGCAAAAAAACTAAAGGAATTTTGCGTTGACAGCACATCTCAATAAAATGGGTACCTTTAATTGCTGATTCGCTAAATAAAACACCATTATTTGCAAGAATTCCAACAGGATAACCCATTATTCGTGCAAAACCGCAAACAATAGTTTCGCCGTAAAGTGTTTTAAATTCGTGGAACTTCGAGCTATCAACAATTCTTGCGATAATCTCATGAACATCAAAAGGTCTACGAGAATCCTTTGATATGACACCATAAATTTCTTTAATATCATACGCGGGTTCTTCAGGTTTAACTATATCTAAATGTGTTTTTTCTGGTCGATTCAAATTTTCAACAATATTTCTTGTAATATGAATCGCTTCCATATCATTATGAGCATAATGATCAGATACTCCACTTTCTCTACAATGTACATCTGCACCACCCAGATTCTCAGCAGATACTTCTTCACCAGTTGCAGCCTTTACCAAAGGTGGACCACCCAGAAAGATAGTTCCAGTGCCTTTTACAATTACAGTTTCATCAGACATTGCTGGAACATAAGCACCACCTGCTGTACATGAACCCATGACCGCAGAAATCTGAGGAATATCTTTGGAAGACATTACTGCCTGATTGTAAAAAATTCGACCAAAATGTTCGCGATCTGGAAAAACTTCGTCCTGCTTTGGTAAAAAAGCACCACCACTATCAACTAAATAAATGCAAGGTAAGTTATTTTCCATTGCAATTTCTTGAGCGCGTAAATGTTTTTTTACAGTCATCGGATAATAAGTACCCCCAGTGACAGTTGCGTCATTTGCTACAATTACAACCTCGCGCCCATGTATAATTCCAATACCTGTTACAATACCTGCGCATGGTGCTTTATCATCATACATTCCGTAGCCAGCAAGAGAGTTAAATTCCATAAAAGGTGTATTAGGGTCCAACAAAGCGTCAATTCTTTCACGTGCAAGCATCTTGTTACGAGATTTATGGAGTTTTATTTTCTCCTCACCGCCGCCATTCTGAGCAATAGAAATTTTTTGTTTAAGATCTTTCACAAGAGATTCATAATGCTTATAGTTTTCTTTAAATTCTTTACTGGATGTTTCTATGCCGCTTTCAATTAAATCCATAAACTTTACGCCTCCTTTTTGATTAGGTCAACAGTGTTTTGGCCGATTTCTATCTGATCATTTTCTTTAAAATTAACTTTTTTAACCTTGGCGTTATAAGGTGCACGAATTAGATATTCCATCTTCATAGCTTCAATTACCATTAAGATATCCCCTTTTTTTACCGAATCGTCATTTTTTACTTTAACGTTTACAACTTTTCCAGAAATTGGTGAACTTAGATCGCCCTCATCTTTTTTCTTGATTTTTCTTGTTCCTGTAAGCTCTACTGGTTTAACCTTGAAAACATCGCCGTCAACAAAAACAAATTTTTCTTTGTCTCCCTCAGTAATTACTGCTTTGATTAAGCGATCACCGACTTTAATTTTAAGCTGTCCAGGTCTTGTTTCTTCAGCTTCGACTCTATATTCTGCATTATCATAAGTTACGAAATAATATTTTTCTCTACGCTCAGTTGTAACATTGTATACATGGTTTTTATGCTCGTAATTAATAAACATTAGACTTCCTCCTGTCTACCGACTCTCCAACGGCCTACATGTTTCCATGGAGAATGGGGGTCTGCTTCTTTGTATCTTACGATATCTTGCGATTTCTGATGCATTGAATCGTAAACGGCTAGGGCAATTACCGCATCGATTGGAAGTCCATCTTTGGCAATTGTCCAATCTTTGAAATAATTATCAATGAAATGTGTTGTGATATTTCCTTTTTTAAATTCTTTATAATCCAGAACCTTTTTTAAAAACGGAATATTGGTTGTGACACCTAAAACTACATAATGAGAAAGAGCCCAGATCATTTTAGAAATATTTTCTTCACGGTTTTCTGCATAAGTTACAATTTTTGAAAGCATCGGGTCGTAATAAGGTGTAACTTGCATACCGGTGTAAATTCCACTATCATCTCTGATATTTGGGCCACTTGGTGCTTCAACTTTTTCTAATTTACCCACACTAGGTAAAAAACCATTAGCCGGATCTTCTGCGTAAATACGGCAT
>MUGC01000261.1 GCA_002900535.1 Thermoplasmata archaeon M9B1D
TTTTGAAAATCTTACTCATAATGATGATATTGAAATTGATGTAGATGAAGATGTAAGCACTGAAAATTTCAGAGTATATTATACACTAAATAATGGAGAAGAAATAAATGTAAACAGAAAAAACCCTCAGATTAAGGATGAATATGAAACTTCTCCAGTATATGAGGGTTGGGTCGAAGACGCTGATTTTACTATGAATGCTTATGTTGAAGTAATACATTATTTTGTGAATATACCTAAAAAATACAACAATACAATACAAGATTCAGAGACATATAATTTTACTACTACTGAAGACTCAAAAATAGGCGACGATCTTCCCCCGGTTGAATACAACTGGACAATATCTAAACAGCCAGATAACGTTTTAAATTATAAACTTCCATTCTATAGATTTGTACAAGTGCCAGGTTTTGAAGCAATCATAGTGATAGCTGCATTAGCAATCGTTGTTTTAATCTTCAAACGTAAAAAGAAAGATGAAAAGAAGTAGGAAATGAAAGAGTTATCAGAATTCTGCAAAGAACTTAAAAAAGATTTTACCCCAAGAATTAAAGATACAAAAAAACCTGTAAGTTTTTGGTCTGAAAAAGACATTCTAAACAAAAAAATTGTGGATGCTTTTGTAATAATCCTAAGAACTAGAGGATGTTCTTGGGCTCTTAAATCAGGTTGCTCTATGTGTGGATATTTCAATGATAGCATCTTTATAGATGTATCAGACAATGATCTTATCACACAATTTGAAAAAGCAATGGATAAATACAATAATCAGAGGTTTGTAAAAATTTTTACATCTGGAAGTTTTCTAGATGATAAAGAAATAACACCCAATGTTAGAAAAAAAATTTTAACAAAACTTTTTGAAACAGCAGAAAAAGTATCTATTGAATCGCGACCTGAATACATCACAGATAACAAAATAAAAGAATTAAAAAAAATAATTGGTACAAAAACTTTTGAAATTGGGATAGGCCTTGAAACTGCAGATGATAATATCCGTCAAAATTTTTTAAATAAAGGTTTCAAATTTAATGATTACAAAAAAGCAGCAAGTATATTGAAAAAACATAAAATAAGTTTGAAAACTTATGTTTTAATAAAACCTCCTTTTTTAACAGAAAAAGAATCAATAGATGACGCAATTAAAACCGTTAAAAAAATTAAAAACATAACAAATGTTATCTCTTTTAACCCTGTAAATATTCAAAAAAATACAGTTGTAAGCTATCTCTGGAATCATAAAAAATACAGACCAGCTTGGCTTTTTAGCGTTGTGGAAATTTTAAAAGAATCAAAAAAGATTGCAGGAAATATCCATATTAAATGCGATATTTCCGGTGGAGGAAACATCCGAGGTGCTCATAACTGTAAAACCTGTGACAAAGAATACCTAAAAACAATTGCTGATTTTTCATTAAATCAAGACATTAACGTATTTAAAAAATTAAAATGCAACTGTAAAGAAATGTGGCTTGATCAGCTTGATTTAGAAGATACGGGTTTTGGAAGCCTAATAAACATGTATGGATAGATTCTTATGAAAGTTAAAGAAAAAGAAACAGTTGTATTAATTGATGAATCATACAAAAGATATTTTGTAAATACCCAAGATAAAACAGATAAAATTAAAGGAATAGGTGTTTTCGATCCAAAAATTTTAGTAGGATTAGAGTTTGGAAAACAAGTAGAAATCGGTAGCAAAAAATTCTGGATTTTTAAACCAAGTGTTATGGACAAACTCATTGGTTTAAAACGCAGAGCACAAATAATTCTACCTAAAGATATATCACACATTATTCTTTACTGTTCGATACAATCTGGTAACAATGTTTTAGAAGCAGGAGTAGGCTCAGGATCACTAACAACGGCTCTTGCAAGTATTGTTGCACCAAATGGAAAAGTAATATCTTATGATACGAGAAAGGATTTTATAGAACATGCAATGAAAAACCTAAAAACTACTGGTCTTGAAAAATACGTAAAAATATTAGAAAAAGATGTAACAAAAGGTATTTCCGAAAAAAACCTGGATGCAATAATACTTGATATACCAAACCCATGGGACGCAGTTGGTCATGCTTATAAATCTTTAAAAGTAGGCGGATACCTATGCTGTTATTCACCTTTAGTCTCACAATTAGAACAAACTGTAAATCAAATGAGAAAACACAGTTTTATAGAAATTAAAACATTTGAAAACATACAAAGAGAAATGATTATCGGTGAACGTGGTACTAGACCTAGCTTTGATATGTTAGG
>MUGC01000262.1 GCA_002900535.1 Thermoplasmata archaeon M9B1D
ATGTGCTTCAGATAAAAGGCACATTACATCCTGCTTTTTTAAAACTCCTTCATATAGTAAAACACCGTTAACACCTGTAATCATTCCTTCTTTTGTTTCTTGTATTTTATATTTTTTAAGTAGATTTTTCATAATATTATTACTTGCTACACCATATACTTTCATATCCTTTTCTTCACTGCCTAATGCATGTGTCCCTTCAAGTGCAACTATTGTTATAATCCCTTTTGATTTAGCCCAGTTTAGGATTTTATCTGCAAGAGGTTTGATTATATTATAAGGTGGCATAAATTCAGAAATAATTACGGTTAGTTGCTCACATTTACCATCTGGTCCACATTTCTTTTTACCAGCATAAATTCTAACAGGTGGTGATGGCTTTGAATTATGTATCACTGTTGCTGGCATAAATTCACTTGATATAATGGTCCCGATTTCTTCTAGTTTTAAAGTATCTATTATGAAATGCCCAGCAATAGAGCTAATAAGGCCTACCGTTGGAAAAGCAATAACAAGAAGACTATTTGACAAATCTTTATCTCTATATTCAATTATTTCTATATCGCTCATAAATTAACCTAATATAGGTATTATTTTTTTCTACTTAAAAGTTATTTTTTAAAAAGAAATATAGTTTTTTTCTTTTATATTTGAAAAATTCTCTTGTGTTAAATGCTTCACCTAAATAAACAATTGTGGCCCATGTGTATAAATTCCAGCTGTATACAGATTTAAAAATGATGGTTTTCCAATTAATTTTTCTACGGATATTATTGTAGCGTTCAGCTCAATATATCCAAAATAAATAACATATTATGTGCCAAATGAATATTTATAAGAAATTTGCATATACGGTTTAGTTGGTTCTTATGAGAGAGATAAAAGTTGTAACTCGAAAGAGAAATGAAATGGTAGACATTACTAGGGACGTTCAAGATGTAGTGGAGCAAGAAAACATAGATGAAGGAGTTGCAATTGTGTATGTTCCACATACTACAGCGGGTATAACAATAAATGAAGGTGCAGATCCTAGCGTACAACGTGATATTGTTGAAACCTTGAAAAAGTTAGTACCTGAAACAGGTAATTACAATCATATTGAGGGAAATAGTGATGCTCACATTAAAGCAAGTATTCTTGGTTCATCGGTGACAGTTCTCATAAAAAATGAAAGATTGGTTCTTGGAACATGGCAGCATATATTTTTTTATGAAGGTGATGGGCCAAGAACAAGAAAAGTAATTATTAAAATATTTTCATCTTAGGAGTGTTTTTATTTGCTGTATTATATTCATGGATATTTATCTGAACCAAATAGTACTAAAGGTACAATTTTAAAAGAAAAACTAGGAGTTATACCAATTAAATATCGTGATTGTTCTCCTAAAAATTTAGTTATTAGAATTTGTGTTGACAATATTAAAAAAGAAATTGAAGATGATAAAAACATAATCTTAATTGGTTCTTCTCTAGGAGGCTTTCTTGCTGCAAAAACAGCTTTGGAGGTTCCTGTTAAAAAACTTATTCTTCTTAATCCCGCAATTATTCCCATGGATGTAGATATTTCAAAAATACAAGGAATGCCACATGAAATCCTTAGAGACATGCAGGATGAAAGACTATTTACTAAAAAAATAAACTCTGAAATAACTATTCTTGTAGGAATAAAAGATAGGGTTGTACCTAATAGATGGTCAGAAGTGTTTGCAAGAGAACAAAATGCAAAAATTTTGTTTTTTGAAGACGATCATAGTTTTACAAAAAATATTGACAGACTTTCAGATATTATTACAAACATATTGCAGGAAAAAGATTAAGATAAGAAGTGTATTTACCTTGAGGATTTTTAATGGAGGGTATCTGGATTGAAAAATATCGGCCAAAAATCCTATCTGAGGTTGCTGGTCAAGATGAAATCGTTGAACGGCTTAAGGCATACGTTAAAATAAAAAATGTTCCTCATCTTTTATTTGCAGGACCCGCAGGAACGGGTAAAACAACTTGCGCTCTTGCTCTTGCAAAAGAACTTTTCGGTGAGTCGTGGAAACAAAATTTTAATGAACTTAATGCTAGTGATGAACGAGGTATCGGAATAATTCGAGGAAAAATTAAGGATTTTGCAAGAACGGCACCAATTGGTAAATCAAATTTTAAAATAATTTTTTTAGACGAAGCAGATTCTCTTACTAATGATGCGCAATCTGCTTTAAGACGTACAATTGAAAAATATTCACATATCTGCCGTTTTAT
>MUGC01000263.1 GCA_002900535.1 Thermoplasmata archaeon M9B1D
AATGAGTTGCAAACCCGTGTTGACAAATATCCTATTAGTGATAAATCTAAATGTCACGTGGTTGCTATGTTGCACCATAAACTTATCGAGGGGTTGAAAAAATGAAGTATGATATCATTTTGGTTGTTTGGAATGACGCTTTAAGTTTTGATGGTGAAGAGTTCCGAAAGGAAACTTTTAGTCTATGTCCTACTGTTCAGGTTGGCCTATTAACTAAAGAGGATAACGGGATCCTGCAGTTATGTTATGGGTTTTCTACTGATGTTGTTAGTCCTGAATGTGATTATATCAATATACCTAGTAGTCTTATCACGTATCGGAAAAAACTTGGTGTATTTGATTTTGATACTAGGAGCGTTCTATGAATTATATTTGTAAGATGAGAGGTAGATATGGCCGTTCTATACCTATAACTGATGAGTTGCGTATTAGTGAAGAAGCAATAAGGATTGCAGATGATAACAAACTTTCGTATCTTGTGGTTATTCATCAGTTCCCGTATAAGTCTGCTAAACATAGTTATCTTTGTAGAATGGAAGATCGTGTTTCTCAATGGCACCAACGTCTTATTAGTGTTAAAGCTCGTGCTCTTGCTCTTAAATATGAACTTGGTTATCTTATTGTACTTAAAAATTAAACTTTATCTCATTATCTAGCTATTTTTATATAAACAAATTGGAGCTTTTTAAAGTACCTCTTCACGAAAGAGAGTATATAAAGAATGTGTTTTATATATGTACATTAATAGGTGAGATGTTTTTGAGTATTGATTTTTATTTTTTTTTAAATGGGTGTTTTTGTGGTAGTTGTACTACTACTACTCATTATCCTGTATTTATGATTACTGAAAATAGGAATACTGATATTATGTTTATTATAGTCTTATATCTGTTGGGTGTGTAAAAATTGTCACACAGAATTGAATTCAATAATATTGTATTCTCTTCTTTATATAGAGGGGGGGTGGGGTATGGAGTAATATATTACGTCACCTGTGTACTCATAGGTTACCACATATGTGCGTTACTATTGTGATAATTTTTATATACCATATCATATAGTGTTTATGTGTGTGGGTGTTTAGGATTACACCAATGGGTTTATGAATTTACTATTGGCTTTCATTGGTTGTATGAAACCTGACGTAGCATCTTGTTTTATACGCCCTGCACCCACACAATGTTAATCATTGACACAGAATTTTTTAATATGTCCTACTGCATACTTTGTTCTATGCTACGTACAGGACGGGTTTTAATTGGTTTCTACGGCTTTTAAGATTAAATTAAGGAATATATCCAGAGAGGATTTACCTATTGTTTTACAGGGTATTTCTGATTATTTTAACGTAGAAGTTTTAGATATTCGTGATCGTGGGGTGCGGTAGTTGGATCAACAATCTATTTTGTTAACTGATCCTACTAAAATCTATGAACCTGAACCTGATAATTCAATTTATGGCAATGAATTCAGGAATGATAACGGATCAATACGAAGATGTTTTGTAAGATCTCAATACTTTAACGATCATATTAACAAAAAAGATGTTGTGAATTTGTTTAAGGAATGGCAACAAGATCCTGAATATTTTATACTGCGTGGCGTTGTCTATGATCAACACGAACAACAATGTTTAACTCGAAGAGATAACGAAGATTATTATACGTGGGAACTTCCACCTGATTATGATTATTTGTATAAATTTGTTAAAGCATCTAAACGTGGCAACGATGTCTATAAAAAACTCGTTGATCAGAAACTTAAACCTATTGACGAACTACAAAGCATAATGTTTTTTAATGAAGATGATCCAGATAAACATACGTGTGCATTGTTTGTTACTCTTACCTATGATAATAAACGATGCGATCCTAATACTGCGTGGAAAAACATAGGATCTGAATTTCATTTATTCCATAATAACCTACGTAAACAATACGGAGCTGTTGAAGTTTTTAGAACGTGGGAAACAACAAATCATTATTACCCACACGTACACGCTATGATACTTTTTAGATCAAAGAGTTTTCCAGTTCTTAAACACATAAACAAGGATAATACTATTAGTTGGCGAATACCGTATAAAGAAAAATTAAAAATCTCCAAGTATTGGCATAGTAGCATCGATGTTCAGGCGTTAATGGATACTAACGAGGGCGTAAAAGAATTAACCAAATACATAACAAAGGATCTATGTTCAGAAAAAGGCGACAAAACAAATGCGATGATATGGTTTCATCGTAAACAG
>MUGC01000264.1 GCA_002900535.1 Thermoplasmata archaeon M9B1D
AAGAAACAGCAGAAAAACTAGGTATAACACCTGCAGCAGTATGCCAATATCTATCAAAAAAACGAGGAAGACCACATATTTTTAATGAAAAAATTTTATCTGAAATAAAACTATCAGCTAAAAATATAATAGATAACGGTGATGGAAGCATAATCCCAGAAACCTGTAGGATATGCACACTCGTTAAAAAAAGTACAGAACATGGTTTATTTTGTAAAATATGATTCTTCACTCACTTTGACCCATCTTGATTTCATTTTTAAAAAAAGAAAGGTTTTAATAAGATCAACTTAAAAATCCAAGAGAGCCAAATTTTGATATCTCTTGCCAAAATTCTCTCCTGTAAGATGGTGTATATATCGCCCAGTCAATGGGGCACAATAGGAGAAAAAGCTTTAGATTATTGATTTTCTAGTGATACTATTTGGTTTAGTATTTTTTCAAAAAAAGGAAAACACCTTACCAAAATATCTAAAACCTGATAAAAAGGATTATTTGAATAATAAATATTTTTATAGGACTTGCTAACAACCCCTGCACCTATAGCTTGCGTCTGGTTCGTATAAGTAGGTATTACACTAGTATAAATCACAGTAATTATAAAAGAAAATGAGTCCCTCCTGTCAACTTTTATGTTTTCTACTTTTAAAATTCCTTCCTTAACAGCAATAACCGGTGTCACGTTCTGATTATTTATCGCAACTGTTAACCATATCTGACCATTATCAGTATCACCACTACAATTCATATCATAGTTAATGTAAAAATCTACATAACCTGTTTTATTCTCTATACCAACAACTAAGTCGTTCTCAGCACTTGCCTCAAGATTACTATTACTACCATTCCCAGTAATCTTTGCGTAACCCAAATATATTTGTTTATTTGTGTTTTTAGAAATAATATCATTATTAATTGTGTGGTTGATAACACCAGCACTAGAAACCATACTAAAAGAAAACATCACTATAACTATTACACAGAATAATAATCTTATTCGATTATTCATTTTTTTAAACCTCCCTTTTTATAAAAATTTCTTATTATACAAAAAATGAATAACTTATACTATATTAAATATTATCTCAAATTTCCCGATAAAATCCTAGATATTCTTGACTAAAATTTAATATATCTTAATTTTTTCTTTTTTTTAATTTATCTTTTATTAAATAGTTGTTCATCAATTTTAAAAATGTTCACTAGTGTTTTATTAATTATATCCATTAAGAAGAGTATCTTTTAATTCTATTATATCTAAAAAATGAGTTTGTTCTTTAGTAAAAGTTAAAATATAAATTGTTTTAATATTTTGAGTACTACAATAATTCTCCAAACTTTCTCCATTTATATCTGTTTTTAATTCTTCATCAAATTCTTTCTTATCGTTTAAAAAGTTATTTTGTGCTAATGCAACCATAGAGATATTTAATAAAATAACAATTATACATATTAGTGCTGTAAAGAAAGATCTTTTTTTGCGTGTTAAAAATAATTGATTGTATCTATCTGTAAGTTTTAATTTTGTCGTCTTATGAGAGACTAATAAAAGAGAACTTGACCCATATAATTTATTTAAAAAAATATTTTGGTTTTTACTATAATCATTAATTTTTAATAATATTTCCATAAAACGAATTTTATCCACTTTTGAATTAATAAATTTTGAATCCGCTAATAACTCCCTTTCTTTCATAATTGTATAATAAAGAAAATGAACAATAGGATTGTAAAAGAACAAGATTCTCATGGTCTGAAGTAATGGTTTTAGTAAATGATCTTTATTGCTTAAATGTCCAAGTTCATGGCGAATTGCAACTTCCAGTTCGTCTGTAGATAGACAATTAATTAACTTCTTTGAAACGACTAACGATATAGGGTAACCAAAAATAAAAGCATTAGGTTCTCCATCAAAAACATATAATTTTGGAACTTTAATTTTTATTTCTATGCATAATCTATTAACCATTTGGATTATTTTCGGATCATTACATTTTTTGGCATTTACATTTCTAAGTATAAATTTTTTACCAAATATTAAACTAAATACAAGATAAAATACACATAATATCAATAAAATAATCTGAAATTTTAAAAACATCAGTACAATAGGTATATCTTGACGAGTATGTTTTTCATTTACTTGTTTATCGGATAAAGTAGAATAAAGTAAATTTTCATTTTTTGGTATTTTAGAATTTAATGAATTTATGGTGGAATTTGTTTTTGTTTTTATTAATTTAGATATGATATTATCAATATATTCTGAAGGATTTATAGAAATAGATAAAATATTTTGGTACTGAGAATAAGAACATTCATCAACACCACAACCATAACTTAATGGATCTTCTGCTTCTTGATAGCCATTATCACCAATTTGAGTTTCATCCATTACTACTAACAAAGAATAATTTTTTTCATTGCTTTGTAATGGCATAGAAATAACACTAATTGAAATTATAAAAAGTAGTAGAATAGATGTCATTAATACTATAAAAATCCTGGATCTATCTTTCGGATGATTTATTTTTAGTTTTCTAATAAGAATATAAGATATACTAAAAAAGATAAATGAAGATAATATTGAAAGTAATATCATCGTAAAAACTTCATTCATTTCTTTTCATCTCATTTAATTTTTGTTTAATTTTTTTTATTTCTTTTTCGTTATCTGATAATTCTTCAGCTAAATAACTAATTGTACTTAGTTTGAATCTAGACAATAACTCCCCTAATACGCTTCTTAC
>MUGC01000265.1 GCA_002900535.1 Thermoplasmata archaeon M9B1D
AAATGAATTAAATAGTGTTCAACCTCAAATAATAAACCATGACGGACATGGATATACAAATTATATGCTAAAAATGGGGAGCTATAATTTCTATGAGCTTGAGAACCAAAAGCCATTCTTCATTTACTCACATTCATGTCTTACAGGTTCATTTGACAATTGGGTACCATATGGTAATCAATATTTAAAAGAAGATTGTATCGCAGAGATAATTACTTGTGAAATACCATATGGTGCTTATGCATGTATACTAAATGCTAGATATGGTCTTGGAAGTGAAAACAGTCCTGAAGCCCCCTCTGGTTCATATGATGAAAGTTTTTACAAAGCATTATTTACGGAAAATATTAAAGAACTGGGAAAAGCAAACCATTACTCAAAGGAAGATAATATTTGGAGAATAAATGAAAATGGATATAGATGGGCATATTATGAGACAAATCTTTTCGGTGATCCTCAGCTAAGAATAAAAGAATCAGATAATGCTGCACCATATAAACCTACTATTAATGGCCCTACAAGTGGAAAAGCTGGAAAAACCTATGATTATACTATTTCCACAATGGATCCTGATGGTGATGATGTGTACTATTGGGTTCAATGGTTTGAAGGATGTCCTGGCGTTATATGGCAAGGACCATATCCTTCTGGTCAAGAGGTGACATTTAGTTATTCCTGGGAAGATCGTGGAAACTATACAATTTTAGTTAAAGCAAAAGATGGAGATGGTGCAGTAAGTCAAGTTGCAACACTAGAGGTTAATATGCCGAAGTCAAAGTTTTTAAGCAGTCTTAAAAACCTTTTTATTCAATTTCCAAGGTTTTACTCCTTTTTTAGTAAATTTTTATATGAGTAAAATCTGATGTTTTCTTTTTTTTCATTTTGACATAATATCACAAAACATTTAAATACTATTTTTAACAGAGTATAACATGAGCCGAACTCGATGAAATGAAATCAATTATGGAAATCTTTGTTGTAAATAACAGATTAAAACAACTTGCGGAGAGAGCATAATAACATACCTTTTCCTAATATGATTTTTTTATTTTTTTTATATCATATAAAACTCTATCTTTTTTATGGGAATCTTAATAATCATCGTTTAGATTACAATCAACCATCTGGGGTTATTAGATGGTTGATAAGAACGATGTAGAAGCTATTTTTTCAAAAGAACTCGGATGGATAAAAGATTCAAATCTAAAACAAAAAGTAATACACGTTTGGAAAGAAGCAGCAAACCGCGGAGGATGGGAAAATCTCCAAGATGTTCCATTTACACTTTTAATAGAAAATTCAGGAAAACTTACTGATCACACTAAAAGAATTACAAATCTTGCAAAAAGTGTTTATGACGATAGAGAAGAAAACCTAAACCTTGATATTTTAATTGCTGGTGCCCTTTTACATGATGTCGGAAAACTTTTAGAATATGTAAAAAAAGATGGAAAATACATAAAAAGCAAGTACGGAGAAAAATTTCGGCATCCGGTATCAGGAGCACTTCTTGCAAAAGAGTTAGGGCTTCCAGATGAAGTTGTTCTAATCATTTATGCGCATTCACATGAAGGAGATAAACTTAAAAGAAGCCCTGAAGCAGTAATTGTAAATCATTGTGATTTCATTGATTTTGAAATCAAAAAATCCTTGGTGTAAAAGTATGAAAGCTGAAAATTCAGCAGGTAGAATCGTTGAAACAAATATTTCAGGTAAAGAGTATAAACCATTTTCTGGAGCAAAAAAACACACCTATGCTTCAAAAGTTACAAATCTAAAGGATGCACTAAAAAAATGTGGGCTAAAAGATGGCATGTGCATATCTTTTCATCACCAGCTTAGAAATGGAGATTTTGTAATTAATCAAACATTGGACATTGTTAGAAAAATAGGTGTAAAAAATATAATGATAGCTCAAACTGCAATGTTTAATGTTCACGAACCAATAATTGAGTTTATAAAAGATGGAACTGTAAATAGAATAGAAGGCAGTATCAATGGCATAGTTGGGGATTATATTTCAAGAAATCCGCTAGATTACCCTGTAGTTTTACGTTCTCACGGAGGACGTTGGGCTGCTGTAAAAACTGGTGAAATTAAAATAGATATTGCAGTAATTGCTGCTTCCACTGCAGACGAAAGAGGAAATGCAACGGGGATTATCGGTGAAAATGCCTTTGGACCAATATCTTATTCGCAAGTAGATGCAATGAACGCAGATAAAGTAATAATAGTTACAGATAACATTGTTGATTATCCAAATATTTTTCAGGAGATACAAGAAAGATACGTTGACTATGTAGCACAAGTTGATAGAATTGGTGATCCAAAAAATATAATGTCAGGAACTACTAAAATAACTGAAGACCCCATGAAACTTCAAATAGCACATGACTGTGTAGAACTCATGGATGCAGCTGGGTTAATTAAAGATGGGATGATTTTCCAATCAGGAGCTGGAGGAATATCCCTAGCAGCAATAAAATACCTGGGAGAGCGTTTAGAAGAAAAAAATGTTGTAGCATCAACTGCAACTGGTGGACTTACAAAACTTATTTGTGATATTTATCAATCTGGCAGAGTTAAAAACATCTATTACTCACAGGTTTTTGATGATTATTCTGTAAAATTTATTCAGAATAACCTTGGACTCCCTGCAGATATCGGTCATTATGCAGATCCAACATCAAAAGGCAGAACCATAGATGGTCTTGATACAGTTGTACTTGGTGCAACTGAAGTTGATACTTCATTTAATGTAAATGTAAACACTCATAGTGATGGAAGAATGCTACATGGGATAGGAGGACATCAGGACACAGCAGCAGGTTCCTCACTGTGCATCATCACATGCCCTGTTTATAGAAAAACAAATCCTATTGTACTTGAGCATGTTACAACGATTTCAACCCCTGGTGATGTTGTAGATGCAATTGTTACAAATCAGGGGATAGCAATTAATCCAAAAAGAACTGATTTAAT
>MUGC01000033.1 GCA_002900535.1 Thermoplasmata archaeon M9B1D
TAAATAGCCTTGAAACTTTAGAACCTAAAATACATCTCTCTGAAGATATAATGGAAAGAGCAAAAAATCCTCTTCAGAAAATGATGGAAATAGGCAGAGGGGACTAAAATTGAAGAAAGTTTATCTCGACTACGGTGCAACAACACCAGTTGATAAAGATGTATTAAATGAAATTCTACCTTTTTTTCATGAACGCTTTGGAAACGCATCTTCGATTCATTCATATGGAAAAGAGGCATTCGATGCGGTAGAAAATGCAAGAGAAAAAGTATCAGACATTATTAATTGTAAAGCCAACGAAATAGTGTTTACATCTGGAGGAACAGAATCAGATAATCTCGCGATAAAAGGCGTTGCATATATTAATAAAGATAAAAGAAAAACTAAGGGAAATCATATTATAACTTCTGCAATTGAGCATCCTGCTGTTCTTGAAACATGCAGGCACCTTGAAAAACAAGGTTTCAATGTTAAGTACTTGCCAGTAGATAAATACGGTATAGTAAATACTAAAGATTTAGAAGACGCAATTTCAGCAAATACCTTTCTTGTAACAATTATGTATGCTAACAATGAAATCGGAACAGTTGAACCAATCGAAGAATTAGGGAAAATTACTAAGGAGCACAATGTTTTGTTTCACACTGATGCTGTACAAGCGATAACTAAAATTTCTATTGATGTTATAAAATTAAACATTGACCTTTTATCTGTTTCAGCTCATAAGATTTATGGCCCTAAAGGAACAGGAGCATTATATGTTAAAAATGGTATAAAACTAGAGCCCACCGCTCATGGTGGAGGACATGAAAAGGGGCTAAGAAGTAGTACCCTTAACACCCCAGGAATTGTAGGAATTGGCAAGGCATGTGAAATCGGAAAAAAAAGAATGAAAAAAGATACATTTTATATGAAAATTTTAAGAGACAAATTAATAAAAAATGTTTTAGAAATAGAAGAAAGCTATCTAAATGGTCACCCTGAAAAAAGACTTGCAAATAACGCCCATTTTAGATTTACTGCTGTTGAAGGTGAATCATTGAATCTAATGCTTGATGATAAAGGAATCGCTGCAGCAACTGGTTCTGCCTGCTCATCGAAAAAATTACAGACATCACATGTCCTTTTGGCAATTGGAGTAAACCCCAAAGAAGCCCACGGATCAATTCGTTTCACACTTGGAAAATACACCTCAAAAGAGGAAATTGAATATGTATCAGATGCATTACCAGAAATCGTTAAAAGATTAAGAAAAATGTCTCCTCTTTGGAATAGATAGGAAGAAAACATGGTAGAAATTGATTATAATGAAAAAGTAAAAGATCATTTTTTCAACCCAAGAAATGTTGGAGAAATTAAAGATGCAGACGGTGTTGGAACTGTTGGAAACCCTGTTTGCGGAGATGTTATGACAATTTATATCAAAGTAAAAAATAACATAATCATAGACATAAAATTTAAAACATACGGTTGTGCAGCTGCGATTGCCAGTAGCAGTATTGCAACTGAGATGGTTAAGGGCAAAACACTTGAAGAAGCTGAAAAACTAACTCGTGACGACGTGGCAAAAGAACTTGGCGGGTTACCTGCAGTTAAAATGCATTGTTCAAATCTTGCATCAGATGCACTTCGTGAAGCAATCAAAGAATATAGGAAAAAACAAGGAAAGTGAAAGATTATGAATTCATATATAACAATAGATGGTTGGAGGTCAAATATTAGATTTTCATCTGCACATATAATACATGAATATGATAAATGTGGGAGAATTCATGGTCATACTTATGCAGTTCATACAAAAATAGTTGGAAAACCAGATAATAAAGGAATAATAGTTGATTTTTCACTTTTAAAAAATGCTCTTAGAGATATAACAAGTAAACTTGACCATGTTATTTTAATTCCTGAGAAAAGCAATATCGTTAAAATTGAAAAACAAAAAGAATCTGTAAAAATAAGCGCATTAGGTAAAACCTTTATTTTTCCAAAAAGTGACTGCGTTTTTTTACCTATTAAATCTACTTCTGCTGAAAATCTAGCAATTTATATACTCGAAAGTCTTTTGGTAAAGATAAAATTTTCAAGTGAAATTGAATCTGTTGAAATTGGTGTAGACGAAGGATATGGCCAAGGCGCCTGTGTTTCCAGAAATTTACACAACTAAAATGGATTATGACTATGAAAAAAGCTGTTTGTCTTTTATCAGGTGGCCTTGACTCTTGTGTAACAGCGTATATCGCAAAAAGTAAAGGTTATGAAGTTTTCACGTTATCATTTAACTATGGCCAAAGACACAAAAAAGAAATCGAATGCACAAAAAAAATAGCTGAACTAATCAAAGCAAAAAAACATGTGATTTTTAACATAAATCTCGACAAGTTTGGTGGATCTTCTCTTGTTAATAAAAAGTTGAAACCAGAAATTAACCATAGAATTGATGAAATAGGGAAAATAATTCCGTCTACTTATGTTCCTGCTAGAAATACTGTTTTTCTATCAATTGCTCTTGCTTATGCAGAAACAATAGATGCAGAAGCAATATTTATTGGGGTAACAGCCACGGATTATTCAGGTTACCCAGATTGCAGACCTGAATATATTGAAGCATTTCAAAAAATGGTAAATCTTGCAACAAAAAAATGTATTGAAGGCAATTCAATTCAGATAAAAACACCATTACTGAATCTTCCGAAAGCAGAGATTATAAATAAAGGAAAAAAACTTGGTGTACCTTTTGATAAAACTTGGTCGTGCTATCTTGGAAAAAAACTTGCTTGTGGAAGGTGCGATTCATGTCTCCTGAGACTCAAAGGTTTTAAAGAAGCAGGATTAAAAGATCCGATAAAATACAAGGACCTTCCGAATCATATATAACTAAAGAAATATTTTATTTTTTGAATTTTTCAAATAACTCGTCATCCAACTTTTTTTCTAATGGTTTTTCTTCAGATGAGGGTTTGTTATTTTCAATTGGCTCCTTCTTATTTTTAAAGTATCCATATAAATCAAGACCGATTGGGATTGATACCAATATAACAATTAAAATTACCAAGCATTGAATAGAGTCACCATGTACATTTTTTAGTGTGTCTTTTCCTCCAAAGACATCATTGAAAAATAAATTTATAGTTCCAATCCATGGTAGTTCTCCACTTGCTTTTCCTGATATCCATTCAACTTTTACTAGTTGATCACAGATTCCACCTAGCTGGTCACATGCCCTATTAGATACAGGATTGTCACCTTTTGTTATAAATCCTGAATGCGTAAATTTTTGATAATGATTCTGGCCTGGTTTACCATCAAATACAACTGAAGAATTACCTGCCCAATTCCAAATACCACATTCTGGTATATACAAAGGCTCAGATGCATTTTGTCGTATTATACCATATTCTTCAATAGTGTAAAAAGTATTTGAGTTTTCAATTTCTACTTCTATCCAGCACATAGCACGATGAATTATTTGATCCTCATCTACATCTCCATCAGGATGATAAACAACCACATCTCCTTTTTTACCATAGTTGTAATAATCTGATGTAGAATACGGAATTACATCTCTTTTATTGTTAACCTTCACAAGTAGTACCATATCCCCCGCATCGATAGTTCCAATCCGACCATATGGGGGGTTTGGATGCTCCATGCTACCTGATTCGATTGCAACCATTGGTGCTGCAAACCATTGACCGGTATACGTCCAAAGAGCAATAAGAATTATAAACACAAATAAAAATGCAACAAAAACATCTCTTAAAAGTGACACCTTACTGTTATCGCTTCGCCAGAAACGAATAAACAGATGTTTTATTTGCTTGTAAAATTTCATAAAATTCATAAAGAATCCCTTAAATCTCTTGTTTTTTAGCAACTATCTTCTTGGTCTCTGCACCACATATTGGACAAATATTTATATCATCTTTGAATTTTTTCCCACATCCTTGACATCTGTTGATCCATTTAAACCTTTTTGTTATTCCCTTTTGATTTATAGTTTCAAAGTTTATATCTAAATAATTCGCGATATTTTGAATTGAATAGTCATCGGTTATAACAATAGAGTGATCTCCTTGATTTTTAATATCTAACGATAATGCTAAAAGTTTAATATCAAAATTTGAAAGTCTTTCAAAATCACCTGTTTCTTTGGATTTTTTAATTATTTCATTTATTGATTTTTCTGATGGAGACTGATAACTTAATCCTTTTTCTTTTAAAAATTGAAAAAATTGATAGTCTTTTCCGCCAGGTTTTATTTCCATTTCTATATCTGGTATTGTAATCATTTTAACATTTTCTAAGTTGAATGGTTTGCCAGATAAAATGGCTGAAGTATCAAGAATATAAAACTTGATTTTTTTATTAGTCATTTGAGAAAAATGTAAACTAGGCGTTGTATTTTATTTTAACTCTTAAAATTGTTTTTTAAATCAGTAATTTTTACTGTTGTTTGTTCTCCTGTTTCCATGTTTTTAATCGTAACAGTGCTTTTTTCTAATTCATTGGGACCAATGATAATCGCTTTTTTTGCATTTATTGAGTTTGCATATTTTAAAGATTTGCTAATTCCTCGTCTCATTAGATCAATGTCAATGCTTGCATCAATTTTTCTAAGTTCCTGCGCGATTCTAAGTGATTCAGTTATCATATCGTCACTAACTGGTATTATAAATGCATCAATTTGTTGAGCTGGAAATTTGTATTTTTCTGTTTCAAGTGCAAGAATTGTTCTATCAAAACCAATTGCAAAACCTGATGTGGGTGTTTCTTTTCCTCCAAATAACGGAATTAGTTCGTATTCTCCCCCGCCGCATAGTTGTTTTTCAGCACCTAATTTTGGTGCTTCTATCTCAAAAACTAATCCTTTGTAATAATCAAGTCCTCGAACAATGCTCATTTTAATAGTATAGTTTTTAATTTTAAATGAGTTATCTAGAAAAGCAAGTATTTCTTTTAGTTTTAGGATTTCTTCTTGCGCATCCTTATCTGTTTTTACGAATTCTTGAATTTTATTTAGATCAGTTGTCTGTAATATATCTAGAAAGGTGGATGAATCTTTTGGGGATATACCAAAATCTGATAGTGCTTCTAATAAATCCTCAAACATTGATTTATCAATAAGTGGGATTAGATAACTTTGTTTATCTTTTGGTAAATTAAGTTTTTTAAAGATTGCTGACAAAACATTTAGATTTCCAATGTTTAAGTGAATGTTTGTCAATCCTGAGTTTTCTAATATTTTATAGGCCATGGCAATTAGTTCTGCAAGTGCCTCTGGATTAACTGTTCCAATTAGCTCGCATCCGGCTTGTTTAAATTCACGATATCTTCCTTTTTGCGGTCGATCGTATCTGAAACAGTTTCCGAAATAGAAAAGTTTCAAAGGTTTTGGTTTCATCTGTAGTTTTTCAACATAAAATCTGATAACTGGCGCAGTTAGTTCTGGTCTTAACGCTATTTCTCTACCGCCTTTATCTACAAAAGAGTATAGCTCATTAATTATTGTTTCCCCAGATTTGGCTGTGAAAAGTTCGAGGTTTTCAAATATTGGAGTTTGAACCTCTTTGTATCCATATTTTTGAAATATTGATCTGATACTTTCTTCAACGATTTTTCTTTTTTGCATCTCTTCTGGATTAAAATCCCTTGTTCCTCTTGGGTTCTGGTACACATTTTGGTTGTATGAACATTTTATTTAATACTCTTTCGACTAATTATTTTATACCAGCTTCTACTGGAGGATAAAATAAAAAAAAGTTATGTTTTTTCTTTTAAAAACTCTTCGAGTTTGTCATATGCTTTCTCAAGTGTTTCAAGAGTTGGTAAAATAACTCCTCTAAAATGCTCTTTACCGTATGTCTCACAAAAACCAGACCCATGAACAACAAGAACATGTTTTTCATGTAAAAAATCAAGAACAAATTCCTTGTCGTTTTTCCATATGCCTGTCTCCATTGCTTCAATTTTAGGGAAAATATAGAATGCTCCTTGTGGTTTTGCTGTTGAAATTCCATCTATTTCATTCAAACGTTTATAAGAAAAATCACGTCTTTCACGCAGTTTTTTATTTGTTTCTTCAATGTGATCTTGTGGACCTCTTAAAGCTGCAATACATGCACGTTGACAGACGGAATTTGCACAAAGCCTTGATCTTGCAATTCTCATGAAAGCGTCCTGAACCTCATCAAGAATACCATCATGATGAAATAAAATATATCCTATCCTCCAACCTGGGATTAAATAGACCTTTGAAAAACCGTTAAATGTTACAACTGGCACATCTTCTGTAAGAGTAGCTGTTGCATATTGTCTTTCATCAAAAATCATATCATCATAGATTTCATCAGATATAATAGGGATGCTAAACTCACCAGCAACATCAATTATATCCTTTACAACTTTTTTAGGATAAAGTGCACCAGTTGGATTATTAGGATTAATTAAAACTATTCCTTTTGTCTTATCTGAAATATTATTTCTAATATCTTCAACATCTGGCCACCAACCTTCTTCCTCCATACATCGATAATATACAGGTACTGCACCAAGAAAATGTGTAATTAAAAAATATTGAGGATAAGTAGGCCCTGGAATTAACAACTCATCACCTGGATTAAGAGAAGCATTAAGATAAATCTGTAAAGATTCAGTAACACCTGATGTTACGCATACATCATTACGGGTATAATCAACCCTGTTCCTTTTTTTTTCACGTATAATTATTTCTTCTCTAAGCTCAACATCTCCTTCAGATTGAGAATAACCATTATATCCTTGCTGTGCTGCATCATATAATGCTTCTTTCATATGTTGAGGTGTGTCAAAATCATATTTATTAGGATCACCAATATTTAGATGTAAAACTTTGATTCCTTTCTCTTCAAGTTTTCTTGCTGGAATTACAACTTCACGTATTGCATAATTTACACCTTGAGATCTATCTGAAGCTTTAATCATAACATAATCACTTAAAGTCGGTATATTAACGAAAAATAAATACTTGATGGTAAAAAAAAAATTTATTTAGATTTTTTTAAGATAGTAATCCTCGTGAACAATACCTTTGAATTCATTTTTCTTTTTTAAATATTGAAGATTTTCATCTCCAAATATTTTACCAATTTTATTTTTAAAATTTAGCCCTTGATCTTGTGACAATATATAATTTTTTATCAAGAAATCTATATATTGAAATAAATCATCTTTTGTAATTAAATTTTTACCTTTAAGCTCTTTAAATTCTCCAATACCAAGAGGCCCAAGATATGTTTGGAATTCTTCACGTATTTTTTTCTCAATTACACCTTTTTGAGAAAATAAAACTTTAATTGGCTCGATTTCTCTAACTGGACATAATGGCAGTGTAAAATAAAATTTGCTGCCCGCCTCAGGTTTACTTTCTACCCATATTTTACCTTTTTGTGATTCAACGATTCCTCTGCAGATAGCAAGACCAAGACCTGTACCGTCATGTCTATGATGGTTTGTACCTTCAACTTGATAAAATGGTTCAAAAATTCTTATTTGATCATCAGGTGTTAAACCACATCCATAATCTTTTACGCTAAACAAAATCTGATTATTCTTTAATTTTGCTGAAATTTCAATTTTAGATCTTTCATTTGAAAATTTAATTGCATTATTAATCAAGTTTCTAAGCACTTGGCTTACACGATCTGGATCTGCTATTATCATCGGGAGTTTTTCTATATTTAGCTCTAATTTTATGTTTTTTTCTTTTGCAAACCCATCCATGAATTGTACTATTTCTTTGATTACCTTAGCTATATCGGTTTCTCTGAAATTAAATTTCAAACGTGCAGTTTCTATTCTTGATACTTCTAAAAAATCTGCTATTATTTTATCAAGTCTGTCAGCATTTCTAGTGATTATCATTATGCTTTCTTTTTGTTTATTTGATAGTTTTCCAAAATAGTTTTCCTCGAGCATTTGTAATTGGGCTTTCATTGGAGTCATTGTATTTCTTAGCTCATGAGATGTTATGCTTAAAAATTCGTTTTTTGCATAATCTATCTCCTTGCCTTCTTCATGGATTTTTGCAAGCGTTGAAACTGTTTGATTGAAAGCGTCTGCTAGCTCTTGGATTTCGTCTCTTGTAAATATTTCCAAATGCACATCAAAGTTACCTTTTTCTATTTCTTTTGTTGCGTTATATAATTTCTTCAGAGATTTTATGATAGATTTTGAAAACAAAAATCCGATTACACCTGCATTTATTGTTACTATTATCACTATCAAAATTACCGAGTTTCTTAACAACATTACAGTTTCTGATGTCAATGTTTCAGGTGCGACATTAATAATTATTATATAGAAATAATAAACTGCAAATAAAGGAACGATGATCCCCACTATCAGAAACAAAATTGTGATTTTTCTGCTTAGTTTTGAAAGAAACAAATTTTTTAGGTTAAACTTTTTCCCATCCAATAAGTTTAGCCCTCCTATTTTGAATTCTAATCCTAATCGCTTATTAGTAGCTCAATTCGATCTATCAAATCTGTTACATTAAATGGTTTTTGGAAAAAGTCGACGATATTTTCTTGTTCAGTTAATCCCATTTTTCTTGCTTCAGATATTCTAACAACGCTCATAAAAGCAATTTTTATATCAGATATTTGTTTAACAACTTTTATTACCGGTGTTCCTGGCATCATTATATCAAGTAAAATCAAATCTGGTTTTGTTTGTTGTATTATATTTAGACATTCATCTCCATCTTCTGCAGTTATTACTTTGTAACCATTTTTTTCAAGTATCATCTTTACGCTTTCTCTGATATCAGGCTCATCATCTACTACCAATATTGTTTTTACCATACGCTTGCCTCAACTATTTTTATCTATTTTTTAATAACTAGAACTTTTAATTTGTATCCCACCTCTCCTGCGATCATCTTAGTTCTTTATTATAGATATTATATTTAGGTATAAAGTTTACTCTCTAAATATTATTTTTTATTCATATTTTTTAAAGATAAAACCAAATATCCAGGATTCAAACAAATAATGATAGTTATATTTTAATATAAACACTACGTCTCCCGAAATTCATTTTTGATTTTTAAGAAAGATTTTTTTCTATACTTTCCGATGTTCCGCTAGCGGTTAATAGATCTTGTAAAGCTTTATGGTAATTTTCTGGCTTTGCCTCAAGAAGTTTTTTTGCGTATTCCTTTAGAAATGCTCCATATTCAATTTCTACTTGAGAATATTGCCATTTTGTATCTGAGCCTTTTCCTAATGCAAGTAAAAATGCATATGCAATTGATTTGCC
>MUGC01000266.1 GCA_002900535.1 Thermoplasmata archaeon M9B1D
TATCAAATCCCATCATTTCATTGTAATTATTGTATAAAATTGTCGGCTCAAATCCTTTAAGTAAAAGGTATTCAATTTGTTCGTCTGTTGCATATGCAATAATAAAAGACTCATTTACATCAATAATATCAAGATCAAATGAATCAATAGTTTGCAAAGTTTTATTTGATATCAAAGGAATTGAAATAATTCTAATATCAAAATTATTATCGAAAGTATTTTGTTGATTCTCAAATGTATTTTCTTTTAAATCATTATTTATTTCTTTATCAATATTTAGCGATGTAACTGAAAAATTTACTAATGATAATATTACCACGAAAATAGTTCCGACTGACACTATTTTCTTATTCATTCATTTTCCCCCACATAGAAAAACATTTACTATATCTTACATAATTGAATGACTTATCATATATTAAATATTAATTGTAGTATAATTAACAAAGTTAGAGAAAAGATATTAAACTAACAAATTGTCAAAATTGATCACGATTCCAACATAAAGTAAGCTATCAACAAATATATCTATTTACTATATATAACAACTTCATACTACCCATGATCTTATTATCTATTTTCTTCAAATCATCATTTGACTGATTCCTAAGACAAACATCCGGGTTCAAATCCCGGTATCCGTATTTTATAAAGTTTTTTCTCTTAAATCAAGAATATAATTTATGTTTGAAACACAAGCAGCCGCAAGATATGCTGTTTTACCAAGTGACACTTTTTTTGCATATCTCAAAACAAATCTTTCTTCGTTTCTAGGAAGACCTACCTGATCACCTAATACAAAAATAGGATTAGCTCCCAACTCAATTGTTTTAATATCCTCACCAGATTCTTCAAGAACAAAAACATCTTTTTTATCTTTAATTAATTGTTGCAAACTATTTTTTTTAATATAAATACCTGGATGACTTGCTCCTGATAAAACATTACGAATAATACTCTCCCATGTGTTTTCATCTGTTCTAACGTTTCTAAGAGTCGCCCCATCAACTATAAGTTCCAAAGGTGGTTTTGGAGAGCCATTAAGAATAGCATGAAAAACGACGTTTTTTCTAATACCATGTGAACGAAAAAGTGCCATTAAAATACATTGATATACCAAATCTAGTCTACCACCTTCTCTTAGGTTCCTAAAGTTTGATGATGTTTTTCCAGTTCTTGAATAAACCACAAATTCACGCATATATAATAGAATATATTGATTGTATATTGATGTTAGGGTTATAAAATAATAAAAATTTTTGAAATATGGCAGTTTTTTTATATCGTTAATAACATCCCTAGCCAATCACTCCTTTTCAAATGATTGTGTTCATATTACAAAAAAGTAAATTTAACAATGAACTTTTTAAAGATAATATATATGCAGTGGTTTACTCAGAATAGGTGAAATTATATGGCTGGCAAAAAAATAACAGTAAAAATTGGTAATAGAGTACAACTAATTGAAACAGATGACACCTGGTCAAACCTGAAGAATGGGTCAAAGGGAACAGTTATAGAAATTGAAGAAGATCAAGATTTAATTTGGGTTCAATGGGACAATGGCGAAAAATTAGCATTAATTATGGGTATTGATAAGTTTAAGTTAATTTAAGTTATAAATTGATAATTTTGAAAGGTTTTTTTCTGAAAGATTTATAATACTTTATTAAATCTAGGGATTAGAAGTTATGGAGGAGACGCAGGTTTTCGTAGAAAAAGCTGACCGGCTTGCTGGTATTACTACTGCTACATTGATGGGTTTAGGAATTTTACAGATAATTCTGGGTGAAACAGTTTCAAAAAGTGTAGCATTAACAGCAAATGGTATAGATTGCATTGGTGATGGATTTGTCTCAGCAGTAGTATGGGTGGGGCTTAAGTTTTTCAGAAAACCCGCTGATGAAAAATTTCATTATGGTTACTATAAAATGGAAAATCTTGCATCAATTGCAGCTGCATCAGTTATGATGATTCTTGCTGGATATATTGTATTTCGTTCATATAACCAATATGTTAATCCACATCCAGTAAGTTTTCCATTATTGGGAGCAATTGTTGCTTTTATTGCTGCTGTTATTGCTATAGGTTTAGGAGTTTATAAATATAAAAAAGGGAGTAAATCAAAAATGAGTTCTGTGAAACTTGAGGCTTTTAACACCATAAAAGATGGTACTGCCTCTGGTCTTGCAGTGGTAGCATTAATTTTTGATATTTATGGATATTATAT
>MUGC01000267.1 GCA_002900535.1 Thermoplasmata archaeon M9B1D
GCCATCATGGAAAAATGATAATGTTTAAGATAATCCTCGATTAAATGATAAGCAGGAAAGGGAAGAGTGTCAAGGTTTTTTATTAAAGGCCGCGAAGGTGTATGAATTATGTTTCCATTATTTTTAAAAGAAAGCCCCTTGATGTTTTCAACTCGTTTACCATTATTCAAAGATTTAATAAGTTCAACTATGGTGTATTCGCCCTCGCCACGAACAATGAAATCAATTTCTGGAAAATCTTTAAGGGATTCATCTGGAACTGATGTAAAATGTATTCCACCCACAACTGTTACAATATCAGGATCTACTTTTTTAGCAATCTCAACAGTTTTTGCACATGTATAAGCATTACAGGTAAAACCTGATGTCAAAACCATTGAAGGATCATAAGATTCAATACGCTTTTCAACACCACCCCAACTAATTTGTTCTGCTTGACAGTCAAGAACTTCGATTTCTATTTCAGGAAGTTCTTTTTCGATAAATGCTGCAAGAATCAAAAGCGTTGTAGGAGGAGGACAATACTCGCCCATTACAAACCAGTAATTCCTTGGTGGTTCAACAAATAAGATTCTTGAAATTTTCATAGCTCCCCCGTTTTTATGATAATTACAAAACATGTTGAAATATCTTGTTACTAAAAAAAATGTAATTTATTTAAATCAATTCAAGTTTTATTTATTGATTTACGGGGATTAAGAAATGGTATATTGTCAGAAATGTGGAAAGAAAAATGATGACGATGCAGAGTACTGTAACAAATGTGGAACTTTAATTAGAGGAGAAAAAAGTCTAGAAAAAAGAATTGAGGATGCTGCAGAAGAATTAGGAAGAAAAGCAGAAGCATTTGGAAAGCATGTGGAAAAAAAGGCAAAGGAATTTGCAGACTCATTCTGCTGGAAATGTGGAAATAAGGTTTAATTATTAACTAAGGATAGTTAACTGTTAAGTATTGCTCAAAAATCATTTTTTAAAAAGATTTTAAAATAACAAAGCAATAAACTATTCTATGTCATTCTCATTTGAGCTTATAATTCCATTTATTTTTCTTATTATAGCAGGAATCATACTTCTAATATGGGGACTTTTATCATTTAAAATGAAAAGACTTATTGAAAATACTCCAACATCCAAGATTCGATCAATAGCCATGGGTTTAGTAGAAATCTATGGAGAAGTTGAACCATTAAAAGATAATATATTAAAAAGCCCGTTTAGCAATAATGATTGCGTTTACTATAAATACAAAATAGAAGAACTACGACAATCAGGAAAAAGTACTACCTGGGTTACCATTAAAAAAGGCGAAGAAAAAAAATTATTCCATCTAAAAGACGAAACAGGATCAGTACTAATTGATCTAACTGGTGCAAAAATTGACATCCCAACAGATAACATATTTGATTCCAGCCTAGGAAAAGATCCACCTGAAACTGTTAAACAATTTCTATCAAACACAAACATTGCATGGGAAGGATTTCTTCTTGGTATAAATAAAACAATGAAATACACAGAATATTTTATAGCACCAGGTGATAAACTATACATAATGGGAACCGCAGATGACAACCCATATGTAAAAGAAGCATCTGCAGAAAAAAGCACTGAAGATATAATGATACAAAAAGGAAAATTTGAAAAAATTTATTACATCTCAGATAAACAAGAAAAAGCAATCCTTTTCAGATATACGTTAAAAACATATGCAGGACTAATAATAGGTTCAATATCAGTAATTATAAGCCTTGTAATATTATCATGGTTTTAAAAATAGGAGGAAATTAAAAAAATGGCAGGTGTAGTAGAAATTATTTTTATTACAATCTTAGCTCTCATCCTTATAATATTGTTTGTAACTATAATAATTATTTACAACAACCTCATCAGGTTAAGAAACAATATTGATAAATCCTGGGCAAACGTCGATGTTTTACTAAAACAAAGATCAAATGAAATCCCAAACCTGATAAACACAGTTAAAGGCTACATGAAACATGAAAAGCAAACCCTACAATCATTAACAAAAGCAAGAAGTATGATCCTTGAAACAGAAAAATTATCAAGAAAAGCAGCAGTTGATAACCTTATAACAGATCTACTAAAAACAGTTTTCGCAGTAGCAGAAGACTACCCTGACTTAAAAGCTGTTGAAAATTTTTTAAAACTTCAACAAAGAATAACTGGTTTAGAAAACGAACTTGCAGACAGAAGAGAATTCTATAATGATAGCGTCACCATTTATAACATCAGAATTGAATCCATCCCAGATTTAATTGTTGCAAAAATGATACATCTCAAATCAGTGGATCTTTTCAAAGCAACCGCAGAAGATAAAAAATACATTCAAGTAAATTTTTAAAACAACATTATATCTAACTGGTTTAAAAAAAAATAAAAATATATAGATGATTAAAAGTTATTTCATAGGAGAATTTTAAAAATGTCACAATTTGCAAAACCCACAGGTTTTTTTGGAAAAATACTAGCAAAAGGTATGGCTCGAGGTCATAAAGAATTCTATAAAAATGCCTTAAAGGTAATTAATCCAAAAAAGGATGACGAGTACCTCGAAATTGGATTTGGTTCAGGAATTTTTATAAAAAAATATATGTCTCATGTTTCAAAAATAGCTGGCATAGATTACTCAGAGGATATGGTTAAATTAGCATCTGATATTAATAGAAAGCTCGTTGACTCAGGAAAAGCTGAATTTAAGCAAGGCTATGCCTCATCATTACCCTGGGCGGATAATAAATTTACCGTTGTTGCAGCAATTGAAGTGTTTTTTTTCTTAAATGAAACTGAAAAAACACTTAAAGAGATATTTAGAGTATTGAAACCTGGTGGAAGATTGGTTATAGAGATGGGTTTTAATAAGGATGATGGAGTGGATCATAAGAGGTATATTAAAAAAATGGG
>MUGC01000034.1 GCA_002900535.1 Thermoplasmata archaeon M9B1D
TTCCCAGTTATTGACACAACCTTTTTAACAAGATGCATTATTTCACTGTGAAAAATATTGCGGGGATGGCCCAGCCCGGCACGGCGATGGATTGCTAATCCATTGGTCTTACGACCTCGGGAGTTCGAATCTCCCTCCCCGCGTAAATAATTAGCACGGTAATAATTAACACGATTATTAAAACGGAAGGAAAAAAAGACGATTTTAATCTGCAAGGGTTCAAATCCCTTCCCTATGTTATTTCAAAGGTAAATTAAGGTTCAAATAATGCAATATTTGACTCAATATTTTAAGAAGAAACACTATTTGAAAAATGGTTATAACCACTTTTTTCTATTTTTTCTTTACCTCTAAATGATTTAAGGAAAATATCTTTTTCTTTTGTTATTTCACCTACGATGAAACCTTCAACTTTTCCAATGTTTTCTTTTGAAACAGTATAAACAAGTTCAAAATCTTCTCCACCAAAAAGCGCGTAATTATATTCATCCTCATTTAAAGCTCTTGCAGTACTTCTAACATCATCATTAATCGGTATTTTTTCTTTGTAAATCACAGCACCACATTTACTTTTCTCACAAATATGGTTAATTTCAAGAGCAAGACCATCAGATATATCAATCATTGAGTTAACATAAGGCGCAATTTTTAATGCGAAGTCAAATCGAGCTTTTGGTTCAAGATATTTTTTCTTAACTTGATCAAAATTTTCTAAATTTTCTTGAAAAACTCTAAGCCCTGCGCGACCATTACCAATAGGACCTGAAATAAAAATATAATCACCTATTTTTGCACCACTTCTAAGTAAAAGATTTTTTTTACTGACTTCACCTGTTAAAGAAATTGAGATAATAATTTGTTTACTATGCGTCATGTTTCCACCGATTATTTCAATATTGTATTTGCTGCAGGTTTTCCACATGCCCTTGTACATATCTTCAACAAAATCAACATCAATATCTTCTGGTAAACAAAGTGAAACCAAAACATATTTTGGAATACCACCCATTGCTGCTACATCAGAAACATTGATTTCTATTGCTTTCATCCCAATTTGCGGTGGTGTAAACCAATCTTTTTTAAAATGATCTCCTTCGACTAAACAATCCGTCGTTAAAATCTCTAAACCTTTTTTTGTTTTAACAACTGCTGCATCATCACCTATTCCGATTAAAACATCTTTTTTTTTTGATTTTTTAGTAATTCTATCAATAAGACCAAACTCTCCAATTTCTTTAATCTTCATTCAAAGCACTCCTAGTCATTTTTACAGAACAAAATCTTCCACACATAGAACATACTTCTCCATCAGCATCAGTACATCTTTCTCGTACTTTTTTAGCAAAATCTGGATCAATTGCCAAATCAAGCATACTTCTCCAGTCAAGATTTGAACGAGCAGCGCTCATCTTATTATCCCAGTTTATCGCACCCTTTAAACCACGAGCGACATCAGCAGCATGAGCTGCGATTCTAGATGCAATTACTCCTTTTTTTACATCTTCAATATTTGGAAGCCCTAGATGTTCAGAAGGTGTAACGTAACAAAGGAAATCTGCACCATAATATGCGGCTAGACATCCACCTATTGCACTTGTTATATGATCATAACCTGGTGCAATATCTGTGACAAGTGGTCCTAATACATAAAACGGTGCACCGTGGCATATTTCCTTTTCAAGCCTTATGTTTTCTTCGATTTGATTAAGTGGTATATGACCAGGACCTTCTATCATTACCTGAACACCTGCAGCCCATGCACGTTTTGTAAGTTCACCCAGAATATGAAGTTCTGAGAGTTGCGCTTCATCTGTTGCATCCTTAAGGCATCCTGGACGCAGCCCGTCACCAAGACTCAGTGTTACATCATATTTTTTTGCCATTTCAAGGATTTTGTCAAAATGTGTATATAAAGGATTTTCGGTCTTGTGATAAATCATCCATTTAAGTGTAAGTGCACCGCCCCTGCTTACAACACCCATAAGACGTTTTTTGATAAATGGAATGGATTTTTTAAGAAGGCCTGCATGAATTGTTATAAAATCAACGCCATCCTCGATATGGTTTCTGATACCCTCTAAAAAATCATTTTCTGAAAGCTCAACTACGTCATCAACCTTACAAGCCGCTTGGTAAACTGGAACGGTTCCTACAGGAATATTACTGTTTTTTATTATCTTTCGGCGGATAAGATCTATATCGCCACCTGTGCTAAGGTCCATTACTGTATCTGCTTTTGCATCGATACATACGCAAAGTTTTTCAAGTTCGTATTCAAGTTCAGCCATGTCTGGAGAAGAACCAATATTTGCATTGACCTTAATACCAAGGCCCTCACCGATACCAATTGGACTAAGATTTTTATGCAGAATTGAAGCAGGAATTACCACTTTACCCTGAGAAATTTTATTTTTTAATGCATTAACATCAATATTTTCTTTTCTGGAAACAAATTCCATTTCTTTTGTAATTTTATTATGCCTTGCTTTTTCTAATTGAGTCATTTACTTTTACCCTCCTTTATAAGCCTAATAAAATCCAAAACATAAGCATATACATCATTAGAATCTAAAACAGCAGAAACAGCAACTACACCATCAGCACCTGATTTTATTACATCAACAATATTTTCTTTGTTGATACCACCAACAGCTATAATTGGTAAACCAACCCTGCTTCTAACTTTCTTGATCATATCAAGACCACAAGGAATACCTGAGCCTTCCTTTGTATCAGTTTTAAAAATTGGTGCAAGACCAATATAGTCAACCCCCCAGCTTTCTGCTTCAACTGCCTCTTTTTCATTATGAACAGTCATTCCAATAATCTTGTTAGAACCAAGCAATTTTCTAGCAACATCAACTGAGATATCTTCTTGACCTAGATGAACACCATCAGCATCCACTGCAATTGCTACATCAATCCTATCATTAATAAGAAAAAAAGCACGACCACCGCATAATTGTTTGATTTTTTTCGCCTCATTAATCATTTCATGAGTAGTTTTATTCTTCTCACGATATTGAATAACTTTACATCCTGCATCTAATGCCTGTTTAACATCAGATAATATTCCATTTCTACTAATACTGGAATAAGTAACTAGATAATAATCTAAATTAGTCAGTTTCTTCAACTTGAACCATCTCTTTAACACCAGGTTTCCCTAATCGTTTAGCAAGAATATCAGCAAGTTTTTTACCTGACAGCAGCATGCCTCCAAAAATCGGACCCATTCTATTTCCACCAAAAGCCGCGTTTGCAGCCATACCACAAACATAAACATTAGGATAGATTTCTTTTGTATTTTCCACGACAGTTTTCTCGCCGATTTCAGCATTCATCGATTTCTCACCCATAATTTTACCAGTTTTAGTAAACAGTTTTCCATCAACTTTTTTTTCAAGAGTCTTTAAAATCTCTAGTGGGTGACCTGTTGCCTCGACAACAATTTTTGAGCGTACCGACAATGGATCAACATGAAGACCTGCAAGCTCAACACTGCTCCAGTTAATTACAACACCACAAACTCTACCCTTATTTATCATTACATCTTCTACGCTCATACAATTAAAAATCTTTGTTCCTGCTTGCATTGCCTTTGAACAAATAGTAGAAATAGCCTCCACAGAATCGGATGTATAATAACCAGTCTCGTATTTCTTATATGAGATTCCAAATTCATCAAGGATTTCTTTACCATCATCACCTACAACAATCTCATTAAACATCATACCACCACCCCACATACCACCACCGATGGACAGTTTACGCTCATATATAGATACCTTAAAACCTTGTTTTGATAGATAATACGCAGCAGTTAAGCCCGCTGGACCTGCGCCAGCGATAATTACATCTTGGTCAAGATTGTTCACAAATTTCTCTGTAAATCTTTCTATTATTGCCTTTGTTATTATTTCGTCTTTTAATTTCATTTTATTTCCTCATTTATTTCTAAAACCTTATTTGCAACATCAACAGCATTTTTACCTAACACATAGGCACATGGCTCTATTCCAAAATCTCCTTTGTGAATTAGTATATCATAATTTTTACTTGCATTTTTTAGTTTGAAATCTTTTGTAAGAAAACTTGTTTTAAATTTTGTTTCTTCTATTTCTTTTGTGTATGCTATATTCATAATTGCATTTGCATTTAGGTTTTTACCAAGTTTTATAAGAATTGAAGATAGATGTTTGCTTTTACCAAATTTTATGCTATTGTATCCTGTGATCTTGTCTTCAGTAATTATCAGACCGTTGAGAAAACTTGCTACGTCCTCAGTTTTTTTTGCATTTTTTTTGCTCATTGCAATGTTTATTTTAACTTCAGGGATTAGCCCTCTGATATCTTTTTCTTTTAATTTATAAAATGCTTGTTTTAAGTTATCGGTTATATTGCTGTTTTCATCTGTAAGTATTTCGTTTTTATCTGCAATTAAAAAGTCGCCTTCAACGTTTTTATCTGAAAATGTTATACAAGTTTGAAAGTTAATCGATTGTTTATCAATTATTTTTTCTGCTATCTCCTGAGCCTTTTTCATAATATTATCTGATATTTGTTCATTTGAGCTGCAGTAGTTGCTAACCATTGGTTGAGAAAGATTAAGAATTTTAGATATCTTTGACTGTTCTATTTTTTTACTGTAAAGTATTTTTGCTATTGCTTTTTTGAGAAGCATTGCTTTTTCTCCCCGGATAAGAAATACCTCAACAGACATATTAATCATTAATAAAAAACTATCAATGGTTTATAAACCTATTGTAAAAAATATGAAATAAATAAAAGATACAATATACGAAAATATTTAAAATAACTATAAAAAAATTATTAAATTAAATAAATTTAACGGATGTTGAACATAACATTTGCTAATGTTCAGTATAATACCATATGAAAAACATTAATAAAAAATTAATACTAAATGCTTGATAATTATATTTAGGTTTTAAACCTTGCATTTTTCCTCCCTCTTATTCCCTTATTTCAAATCAACTAAAAGTTTATAAAAATTATCTTAAGAAATAAATACTTTCAACAAAATCATTCTAAGATAATATCCATTCCCATAAAATATGGAGGATTAGCATATCCGTCTGGATTATAATCGAAAGAACTTGTACTCAGATTGTAATCTCCAGGGCCTCCAATCCCATATACGCAACCTTCTGCCTTATCATCATCATAATACCATTTATCCCTCGGCAAGATGGTATTAAACTTCTTTATTCCTTCAGGAGTATCCCATCTTATATTCCAAAATCCTTTAAACATAGGAGCGGGAAAGAAAAAATAAATAAATGTATTTTCAATCTCGAAGTGAGCCTTACCATTTAACATAAATTCAGAAATGTGTGATTTGCTTTTTATTATATTAGCATCATATTCTCCATACCATAAGCCATAGACTTTCCCACCTTCATAAGTTGAAATCTCTAAATCACTGCATTCATCGCTGAAATTCATCCATACAGACCATTGATTTGAAAAATCTTTTTGGTCTAAATCATAAACGACTCCTGAATAAATAAAATACCATGTCCCCGGGTCAAAAGAATGATCCCAAGGGTTACACATCCCACCTTTTGTAATACGTTCATTGTTTTTATCGTAAATTTTTCTATCCTCATATGTATAATTAATAAATCTCCCGAATTTGTAGTGTTCATATCGTAAACTCCCCTTATAGATGGCTTCACCCACCCAACTGCCCATCATCATAATAAACCCCGAAGAATTTGTTAATAAACATCCTGCAAAATTTGCGCAGGAAGTTTTTTGTTTTCCAATTGCATATCTTTCTAATGCAAAAGTGACTTCATCAAGATATATCATATTAGACGAAGATACTTTTACAACATAGATAGAGCCATTACTTTCTCCATAAAAATGTGTCTCATCATCCTGAGCTTTTTCAGTAAAACCTTTAGCATTAACCTCATTATAACTAATCAAATCATGCTCACTTCCATAGTATGTTACTCGTCTTGCAATTATACTATCAGAAGATTTCATGTCATTTGCCACATTATAATAAAAAAAAGAATTTCCCGAATATTCAACCACTAAATCACTCGATAAAACATTAGATTTTTCAACTTCATCTATTATATCTTGGATTGAAATCTCATCTATATTTTTCCTAAAAGTTACTGGAGTATTTATTGTATGAAAAATACCTATACTCGAAGGCATAAGGAATGATAATATAATTAAAACAATAAAGCCTATACTCAAAGTTTTTTTTAACATCTTCCTATCCATATTATTTTTCCCCCTTTATTTGCAAATAAATAGCACATTTCTTCTATAAAAACCTATCTTTAGAAAACAAATGTTAGGTTGAACATCCGATTAGTAAATAAAAAATTGGGATTAACAAATGTTAATATTATTTGGAAAGAATTATATAATAAAAATTTATTTACTTTTCTTGGGGGAAGACTAAAAGAGGTAGTAACCAATCCATTGTTTAATGTGTATTCGCATAGTGCGTTTCTAAAATGTGTAAAAAATATGTCTTCCTCTTTTCTCCTTACAATTATTTTATTTAGTACTATTTTTACTAATATTTTATATAGAACTATAATAACAAATTGAGCAGAGTGTTATTATGATAGAATGACAAGAAAGATATAAATATTATTGTCGAGAAAGTATAACTTGTGGGGATGACGATGAAAATAAAAAATAATGAGATGGGTGATATTATTTTAACCGATGAAAAAACAGATGAGACAACTTTAGATGATATTGTAAAAATATTGGAGATTAAAAATAGATTAATGGAAAAATTAAATTCAATATCTAATAAGTAATTTTATAAAATCTCTTGATAAATATTTGTTTTTTTTATTTATCATCATTTCAAAAAATCTGTCTGGTTATACATAACCATAAGTAGCAAAACAGAAATCGTCTGCATAGATTTTATGCGGAATCCATGATATCCCTCCATTTTTTGAAATATATGCTTGACCATTAGTATAGGGGTCGTGATCTGGATTAGCATACCCTGGATAATCAGGATCAGCATAAAACCATACTGAACTAGATGCCTCATCCTCATGACTACAGACAACATAATACGTTTCACCCGGGATTACATTAACAGCTGAAAAATCAAAAGATGTCCATCCCTCTGGAATTTTTTTACTCATATCCAAAGCAGGTATTGTTTTCGAGATTGACACAAGATCATCACCTGTGAGATTATCGCGTAATGAAACTTTGAGAGAGGTTTCAGTATCGGTGAGAGAAAGTGCCCAAATATTAACCTGATCTATACTAGTGGTTGTTGGAATGAAGGATTGAGCCTGATGAATATTATGTGTAATTTCACATTCATAAAAACCTTCAGGTTGATAAATCATCATCTGCGATTGATCAACGTGATGGTATTCATTATTGACAATTGAGATAGGAAAACACAATGGAAAACCAAAACTATATTGTTGTGCACCATACTCATCTTCTGCAATAACCCACAGGTTATAGGTCCCTTCATGTACCCATGTATGTGATATATTAATGATTTCTCCTGATTCAAAAAAACCTGTAGATTCGTTTGTAGAATCATCCCAATCAACACATAATCGAATTTTATGTTGTTCAGGATCAGAACATTGAAATAAAAAATATTGTTCAGTATTAACCTCTCCGACGTGCGTTTCTGAGAGTGGGATAGGAATTGATGGAGGTTTTTCTCCTTGAGTTATAAGCAACTCACCCGGATAACCATCATAAATCTGTGGATGTTGATCCCAGTTTTTATACTCCTTTAACCATGATTCAGTTAAGGGAGCAGCATATTGAAAAACCTCTTCAGCAGAACACAAACCATCGTGATTCTCATCAGCATATCCCTGAGAGCTCTCAATCGTGAAATAAGTAAAACAAGCAGCTTGCGATTTTTCAGAATCCCTACAAGACATAAGTATTACTCTACCAGGACCATGTAATTCCTGAGCAAATGATCTGCCCCAGTTTAGATACGCTTTTTCAGGATATTCGTTTAATGGTCTTGTACCTTTTTTTATCGATGAATTGTAATCATTAAATCCACCACTAAAACACGAGTCAATAATTACACAGACACCTTTTGCATCTAATTTATTTAATAATCTTTTTAACTGATCGTCACTGATATCATGGATGTAAGGTAAAGATCCAAAAATAGGGATACCTCTAGGGAGGTCAGGAAAACGATTAAAAAGATTTCCAAGACCAACCCCACTTGTCCACGTATACAGTACTTCATCGCCATCACCATCAGTTTCATCAAAGGGTGGAAGATCAACTATTAATCCATTTAATCCTCCATGTGTGTTAATATAAAACACGCACACATCATTTTCATCAGCTTTTTGGTCAAGCCATTTGAAACCACCAATAATATTCCGATACGTGGCTTCCCTTCCGATCAAGGTTTTTATATGATCTTCTTGCCAAAAATCAGAAACAAGGAGCATATCCCTGAAATTTTCAATGACTAGCTTGTTGTATGGTAGATCCAATAATGGATTATTGGCTATTTCTGTTACACCAACGAGTAACGCCCAATATTCAGTTTCATATCCTTCTATTACACTTTGTACACCTAATGAGGATGTTAAAAGTATAATTACTCCAAACAATAAGCATATTTTTTTCATAATTTTCCTAACAAAATCTGGGATAAATTGGTATTTTTTAAAGAAATTTTACCACAATTTTTCATAAAATGAGAATAATCCTTTTATACATAACTATGTATTTTATGAAAGAATGTCTACAATAGATTTAAAGGATAGACGTATTTTATTTGAATTGGATACAAATGCACGACAATCGCTTAAGCAAATCTCAAAAAAAGTTGGCGTATCAAAAAATGCGGTGTTTTCACGCATTGAAAAATTAAAGGAAGAAGGTATCATTCAAAATTTTTATACAGTTTATAACCCGTATATACTAGGTTTTTCGGCTATAGCGATTTGTTTAAAATTTCAATATGCTAATTTATCAGTAAAACAGAAAATAATCGATTTTTTTGTCTCTTACGAAAATTCGTGGTATGTGAGCTCAGCTGAGGGTAATTATGACGCCGTAGTAACTGTTTGGGTGCAAGAGTTTGATAGATTCTTTGCGTTTTATAATCAGTTTTTACAAAAATATGGAAAATTTATCAAAGGAATTGATTTCAGATGTTTTTTCCAAGCAGAACATTACTCCTCTTCCTACTTATTGGGAGAAGAACACTCCGAAAAAGAGCGGAATAAAATCGCTAGGATTGGCCCTGGGAAAAGGGTTGAATTCGATAAAACTGATATTAGGATTATGCAGATCTTAGCATTTGATGCCCGGATTTCATTAACTGATATTGCTAACAGAGTTAAATGCAATATTCGAACTGTGAAAAATCGAATGAGTAATTTAATGAAAGAGGGAGTAATCCAGGCGTTTCGAATTGGAATAGATGAAACGAAGATTGGGTGTAAATACGTAAATGTTGATGTGTTTCTTGGCGATATCGAGCAAAAGAAAAAAGTATTGACATATGTACGATCAATTCCTTGTTTACTTGAGATGTTTACATCTATTAGTACAGTTGATTTACAGTTGTTATTTTGTGTGAAAAATGTTGAGGATGTTCATGAGATTATGCAAGGAGTTTCAAATGCGTTTCCTTTTACTATTAAAAATTATGAGTATATTTATAAAACTGGATTATTCAAATGGAACTGGATACCAGGCGAACTATGCAGAGAAGTATGAAAAGAATGGATATCAGTAGATACGCCTATGAAAATAAGATAATATTAACAATTATTAAGATGGGGAAGAAAAGAAATGGATAAAACTGGAGTGACTATAAGTGTTATTGGTGGTATTGGACTTGGTTTACTATTAGGAAGCGAATTTTCTAAAAGATATTTAACCATTTTAGGAGCTATTTTAGTAATAATTTCAATGCTTTCAACAGTCCTAATATGCTGTAAAGGAAAAAAACCAAAAATCTGAGATGCATGTAACAAAATTAAAAAAACAACACTAGTAAACAGCAAAATGTAAAAAAAGAAAAAAGATTACCAATTTTTTAATATTAAACTGGTGTTCAAATCCCTTTACCTGCATAAAAGAGTTTTTTTTCTGTTTTAAAACTCATGCTAATCATTATTAGATGCCCAAGACAAGCAAGTATTACAAAGGTTAAAAGCCCGTATCAAAAATCAAAACAGCATTTACTCCTTATAACGTAATTTTGAATAAATCAATTTTTTGTAATTTTTCTCCTGTTAATACAAACCGTGTTAATCATTGACAGGCCCGAGGCGGGAGGATATAGTAGAAGTTAAAATCCCGACTCTAAAAATATCTTAAAAAAAAGAAAAAAAGAGTTTATATTATTATTTGGTTTATAATTTTTTCAAAGAAAGGAAAACGCTGAAAGAATCTTTGTAAAAACAACTGAAGGCTGATTACTTTGGTTTTTGGCATACTGATCCCTAAAGGATCAGACCATTCACTTTCTGCACCATAGATATCTTTTGCTTTAACTCTAACATTATAGTTACCCTGTTTTTTCCATTCATGAGTAACAAAACCATATCCTATATAATACCTATTATACAACTGGCTAAATGTTCCATCTCCCCAGTCAAACATATAATATATTTCCTCCATATTATTATCTGGATCTGTAGTGTCATCAACTTTATACGAATAACTAGTTTTTACATTTCCTGAAATCTTACCAGTTGGTGGATTAGGTTTAGCTGGTGGTTGATTATTCTCTGGTTCAAAAAGAGATGGTAGAAAATAATAATTTTCACCTTTTAGAAATTCCTCTTGCAAATTAAATTCTATCATATTTTCATAATCATGGTAGTGGTAAAGATATATTATGCCATTTTTTAAATCATATATATATGAGTATTGTGTAGGATGCATGTTATATTCTTGATGAGTGGCATTACAAATATCTCTGAAATAATAAACTGATAAATCAGTCATATTCTCAAGCATACTCACAGCAGTATCATACCTCCAGCAAGGATAATTTCCCAATTCTGGATGAGTCTGATAAAAATTTGTGACAACTTGAAAGTCACCTTCTCTATAAACAATATCATTACCTTCAATTATCACTGAATTCCCGGTTTTATCTGCCCAGAAAAACTGAACATTATTAAATCCTAAAAAACCAAGGAGCCATATATTATAACTTTGAATATAATTTACAACTTCATCAACTGTAGATAATTCTTCCATGATATACAATGTCGGATCATATAGTAGAAGTGGTTTAGATGCATCAAATTTTATTTTATCTTCTGGTGTCCCAAATGCATCAAAAAACAAACCTTTATCATTCATCCCACCAAACGGTCTTACAAAATTTGGATCCCATGGTAGAGGATATCCATATTCAAAAATTAAATAACCATTTTTATCACCCTCTGGTGGTTGAACACGTATATATGGATCAGGTAGATGCCAATCTTCATTATTTCCAACAAGAACATTTTCTCCATCAATTGCTGTAAAACCAGTACAAGCAGATACAGAGTTTACAACAGAAACAACAGTCCCAATCAATAGCATACATATAAAAATTCCAACTATTTTACTTTTCATTATTTTTCCCCCACTTAAAATAATATTCACTATATCTTACAATAGTTGAATGAATTTTATCATATAAAATATTATTTGTATAATACGCAACATAATAAAAAAAGAGAGAGAGGGACTCTTTATTTATGTTCAGAATCAAAACCCAATTGATGTCTTATTACTGCAATATGTAGATGAGGAGCTAATGAAATTATGGCAAAAAATATTGCCAGCAGGAACCAAAATGTTGAATCCAAGCCAAAATCAATCTTCAACACTCTCCAAATAATTCCTATTATTAAAAGTAGAAAGGTAAGAGCTTCGCATATGTTACACCAATTACCACATTTTATAAGTTGTTTTTTTGCTTCGTCTCTATCTTTAAATGGTTTCTCAGCCATTCTCATACACCTCATTTTGTAAAACAAATGTAAGTATATAAGTATCTTCTAAAAATTAAAAAAACAACCTAGATAAACAACAAAATGAAAAAACATATATATCAACAAAAGAAAAGAATTATTTTTTACTAGTAAACTGGTGTTCAAATCCCTTCCCCTGCACTTAAAAATAAATCTTATGCATCTTAGAATTTGATTTGAAAAATCATAATGAGAGTTAATTTTAAATACTAAGAACCTACTTTGAAAAAATACCATTTTTTATGTATTTTCCAGGTAGTAAACAGGACTTTTCTTCCGAAGCCCTCCGTCGGCTTGCCAATCCTTTTTTTCTCCTGTTAAACGGCCTTAAAATCGTAAAATCACAAAAGGCTTTTGAACCTCTTACAATTCTTCAATAGGATAGTTAATTATTTGTATAAAAATCTTAGTTCAATAGAATTGTTATTAAAAAAGGTTATTTTTCCATTTTTTTCTTATTTTGTAATTTTTAAAAAAAAAACTGCTAATGTTATTTGATTTGACCAAAATCCTTCCCCCATTTCTTTATATAGTAAAAATCTTTATGAATATAATAGGAGTGAAAATGCATGAATCGTTGTAAATGTTTCACCATCGTATTAATTATGGTTTTATCGTCCATGACTATAGACACTTGTTTCTCAATTGCAGGCAACAATGGAACATCAAAAGTCATGTTCAGAAAAGAAATGAACCAGAGCATCAATAACGTTGGTCCTCAGGAAGAATGGAATAAAACCTATGGTGGTAGTGCAGCTGAGGAGGCCTGTATGGTTCAACAGACAACTGACGGAGGCTATATTCTCACTGGCTATACAGTGTCATATGGGGGAGGAGCATCTGATATCTGGTTAGTAAAAACCGATGTTGCGGGGAATCAACTGTGGACTAAAACATTTGGTGGTAGCGGAAATGATCTCAGTCGTTCTGTACAACAAACATCTGATGGAGGATATATCATCGGGGGACAGACTCAATCATTTGGGAATGGCGGGGATGATATCTGGGTAATAAAAACCGATGCATCTGGTAATATACTATGGGAAAAAACATTTGGTGGGATAAACGATGATAATTGTTTTTGGATTTTACAATTACCAAGTGATGATTATGTGTTGACAGGAGATTGGGATCTTCAGGGAGCTGCTGACCTTTATTTAATGAAATTAAGTTCAGAAGGAACTGAATTGTGGAGAAAAACCTATAGTGGGGATAATCCGGGTTTTGGTCATTCCATGCAGATTGTATCCGATGGAGGGTTTATTTTATTTGGTGGTACCAATTTATATGGTGATTTGGATATGTGGTTGATTAAAACTGACATGAATGGTACGATACAATGGGAAAAAATATTTGGGGAGAGAATACCTGAAGTAGCTACAACTATTATTCAAACGAAGGATGATGGTTTTCTTTTAGGCGGGTGGACACTCCCAACTGATCTTAATAAATCAATGCTGTTGATAAAAACAGATGACGAAGGAAATATGTTATGGGAAAAATCGATTGATGCAGGCTATGAAGATGAACCTTATGTAAACACGCTTGGTTTAAATGAGGCCTCCGATGGAAGTTTTATCATTGCAGGGGAAAAAATCGTGTTAAACGAGAAGGATATCTGGATGCTTAAAACCGATATGAATGGTACTATACTCTGGGATATGATCATTGGAGGGGCATCTGATGAATATGGCTGCGGAGTTGAAGAAATCGATGATGAACATGTTATTGTTGTTGGTTCTACAAAGTCATATGGTGCCGGTGGAAATGATATGTGGCTAATCAAAGTCTCACAAGGAAATGGAACCGCTCCTCCATTAACACCAACAATTTCCGGCCCAAGTTCTGGAAAAGTGAATACCGAATACCCATATCAAAGTAGTACGACAGATCCAGAAGGAGATCAAGTCTTCTATCGGTTTGATTGGGGTGACGGAACCAATAGCGAGTGGGTTGGTCCTTTTGATTCTGGTACTGTTGTAGGTGCGAAGCATAAATGGAGTGTTAAAGGCAGTTATGAAATAAAAGTTAAAGCAAAAGATACAAATGGTGCTGAAAGTGAATGGTCGGACCCTTTACCCATATCTATGCCCAAGGTTGTTGTTTCCGGGTCTTTGTTGTTAAGGTTGCTAGAGCGTTTTCTAAATATGTTTCCGGTACTTCGCCAGTTGTTGGTGTTGTAAAACCGCCAACAATTTTTCTATTTTTTTTCTTCTGTTATGTAATTGTGTTTATTGTTTTTTATAGGTTGGATTTGGGTATGTGTTAGTGAGATTTGAACTTCAAATAACAATCAACTTGTGCTCAAATACTGCAGGTTCATAAGGTTTAGTTTCTAAGCTGAAAGTTTTTCTAACTCATCCCAAAATCGTTTTCCTAATTCAAGGTCATCCACTACCTTATCTCTTTTTTGAATTCGTTTATGTAATTTAAAAACTGCACCATTAATTTCATTTCGATCTTTATAGTCCAGAAATAAATCAGCAATAGGCTCTCCTGCAACTCGTGGGGGTTTAGCAATTAGGATAGTTAATACTTCCCAGACAAATCCTAAAAAACCTTTCGGCCATCTTTTTTTCAATTCCGGATCATTTTTATCAATAATAAAAGATGGATTGAATGCAATTGATGAGATACTACCATCATATCTATGAGCCAACTCACCTGAAAAGATTCGGTTCATCATTTTTGTTCTTTCAAAAGCAGGGGTAGTTTTATGATTTTTGATGCTTTCGATATCATCCCAATCAATTTTCCTATTCGTTGGATTAATAACATTCAGAATAAGAGCATTTGATTGTTGCAATCTTTCAATTAATAGTTTTGTAAATAAAAATGGTCCCAATACATTTGTTGCAAACATTACCTCATGACCATTTTGAAGGATAGTTGGTCCGTCTTGAACCATGGTTCCAACCGAGAAAATTATCCCATTAATTATTGGAAAACGTTTCAGTGCTTCAGTAGCTGAATTTCTAACTGACTGCATATCAGAAAAATCAATTACCAGAGTTTCAATATCAATATCATTTTTCTTGATTCCATCTTCAGACAGAATATTATAAAAATATTTTACTTTTGTTTCTAAATGTTTTTGCTTATGTCCAAGTAATACTACTTTTGCACCTCGTTCAGCTAAAGAAACAGCTGCACCTCCACCAATGTTACCAGTTCCACCAGCAATAAGTATTATCTGTTGACTCATCATATTGTTTATCTAAATTACTTTTAAAAAACTTTTTAGACAATAGACAAAATCCATAATAAGCAGGATTTAAGTTTTAATTGAAATCTGAAAATTAGGATTATTATTTCAAATTCAAGTCATGTAGAATCAAATCATATATGTGATTTGAACTTGGAATTAAAGTTTCGTCCTCTGCACTAAAATATAAGTTTAAACTTCCTTGGTTAGATGGTTCTATTATGGGGATTTATACTCGTGAGTGCTAAATCCCGACGAGAGCTTTAAACATGTATAAAAATTCTACAACAGATGGAATACCGTTAAATTTGTTAACAAATCAGCGTCGAAATCTCCCTCCCCGCGTAATAATTAATATCATGACTGATTGATATATTGAAAAATAGATTTTTTGAGAAATTGAGAAATTAATTGTATAAATTTCATTAATATTTTATGTGTAAAAATATTTGAATTAAAAAAAATTGTAATCTAGATTCAGAAATATAAAAATTTGATTTTTGTAGTTAATAATCAAGAAATTTTGTAAAGTAAAGGAGTTATCCTTGTATTATTTTAATGGTTGGTTTAAAAATATATTTATCATTTCCTGTTTTATGAACTGATTTTTGAACGTCGAAGTCTAAAGTTAATATTAATGTTTCATTGTTTTCTAGCATCCAAGGTTTGATTAGTTTTATTGTCTTTGATGGTATTTCCATATCATATTGTACGCCATCAACTGTTACTAGTGCTTGGTCAACGTTTAGTCGTATTTGTGTGTACCATCCTGCGCTTAAATTTGCTTCACCTAAAAAATCTGTTACATCTTGAAGTGCTATGAGATCAAAGGTTTGTGTTTCATTAGCAATGTTTATCCATTCTCCGGTTGTGTTTGTATCATTTATTCCTGCGTAATGTACGCTGATTTGTGAAATGGTTACTAAGGCTTCGGTGATATTGAGATCACCTGGGGCGTCAGTGATTTGTAGTATTAAAGTTCCAGTGCCTTCTGATATGCATCCGCTTAAAAATCCGGTAATTCCTATGGTGATAACAGCTGTTATTAATAACAGTTTTTTCATTTTTTTGTCCCCCTTTTTTTGATTATATATTGTTTGTAATACTATATAAAGGTATTTGGAAAATATTAAATTTATAAATTTTTACTTATAAATTGGTTTATTATGTGTTCTAAAAAAATGTTTAAGGTTTTTTGTCTTTGTTCTTAGGTTCCTCTAGTTTTTTCCCATTCTGTGATATCTCTTGAAATTCCCATTGTTCCAATAATGTTTCCTTCTGCATCAAAACGAGGTATTTTAGTGACAGATACCTGTCTTTCAGAGCCGTCTATACTTGTAAGTTTCTCAATTTTGTTGATTATAAATTTACCTGTTTTTAAAATTTCTTCATCATCTTCAAATGATTTCTTTGCTTCATTTTCAGGTAAAAAATCATAGTCTGTCTTACCGATCATATCTTCTGGTTTTACATTTGAATGCGCTGCTTTTGTTTTATTAACTTTGATAAATCTGTTTTGTTCATCCTTAAAATAAATAGAATCTGGGCTGCTATCCATAAGTGTTTGAAGAAAGCTATGTTCATGGGAAAGTTTAATTTCTGCTTGTTTTCTATCGCGTATATCTCTTATTAAAAGAACGAAATTATTTAGCTCATTTTGTTTTTTAAGAAGAAAAAAAGATGTGAGTTCGACATCGACTATTTTTCTATCTTTATCTATTACTTCAGTTTCTTGGCTTGTAGCAATCTTGTTGAAAAGAAGATCTTGAAATTGATTTACAACAATTGATCTTGATTTTGGTGTTAAAATTTCCATATTCAATAAATTATTACCTATCATTTTTTCTTTTGTGAGACCAAAAAATTTTAAAATCTGTGAGTTGACATCAAGTATTTCTCCACGAGAATCAAGAACCAGCATTCCGTCTGTTGAGCAATCAAATAAGCCTCTAAATTTTTCTTCACTTTCTTTTAATAGTCTTTCTGCTTTTTTACGTTTAGTTATATCTTTTAATACGCCAATTGAACCAGTTACATAATCTTTTTCATCTTTTAATACAGTTATAGAGATATCAACGTCTGTTAGTTCACTATTTTTGTTATACATTTTGGTTTCAAAGTGATGTTGCATACCTTTTTGTCTAATATTTTCTGCTCGTATTTTTTCCCATTCAGCGGGTGGATAAAGCATTCTGACAGGTTTATTTTTTAACTCTTCTTCGCCGTATCCTAAAAGTGTTTCGGTGTATTTATTCCATGAAATAATGTTTTCATGGTTATCTGTAAGCATTATTGCTACTGCGGAGTTATCAAAAATGCATCTGTATCGTTCTTCTGAGGCTCTTAGTTTTTCTTCTGCGCATTTACGATCAGTTATATCCCAAACTAAAACAAGCAATACAGGTTTTTCATCAAGTTTGAACAAGGATGTGTCGATTACAGCTGGGA